>CAKZPJ010000444.1 GCA_937138955.1 uncultured Flammeovirgaceae bacterium
GAATTCCTAATCCGGGCCAACTTCCACTATCGTAGGTTTGCACATTTTTAAAGCCCGCTGCCTCTAGCATTTCTGCCGCCGAGTTGGCCATATCGGGTCGCATCGCCATTTCGTTCTCCTTAAACTCGGCATCAAAAATAACGGTAGGTTGTCCCCACTTATCGGTATTTTCGTAGTCCAGCGTCATTTTATTCTCATGATAAGGCAGCGTTTCAGCAAAAGCAGTCATACCCATTCGCCACGGACCAGGCGTTACAATTTTTTCCTTCATACTAACCCCGAAACCCATCTCAGCTACGGCACTCTGCCAGCTCTCCCGGCTACCTCCACCTTGGTAACCGTATCCTCGCACGTAATCTTTTTGCTCACTCTTCTTATCTATATTACGGAAGCGCGGAATGTAGAATCCGGTAGGCTTACGTCCGTAGTAGTACTGATCGGCAAAGCCATCGAAGTCGCCGCTAGCTCCGGTACGGAAATGATGATCCATCAGGTTATGTCCCAACTCACCACTACTCGCCCCAATTCCATCGGGAAAAGCATCTGACTTAGAATTCATTAGAATAGAAGTAGATGGAATAGCTGAAGCGCAGCAGAATACAACTTTCGAGTAGAACTCCATCGCCTCATTGGTTTCCCGATCGAGTACGTTCACTCCAATAGCTCTTCGTTTCTCTTTATCGTAAATGATAGAAGTTACAATCGAGTCAGGTCGCAAGGTCATATTGCCAGTAGCGGCCGCAGCGGGTAGGGTAGCTGCGTTGCTGCTGAAGTAGGCCCCGTAAGGGCAGCCCCGAATACAGCGGTTGCGGTACTGGCACTTAGTCCGTCCATTATGGTTCTGCGTTAGGTTGGCTGTTCGGCCCATCGTAACGACTCGTCCGCCAAAATTCTCGGCTACTTTTTCCCGGAAGTGCTTTTCTAAGCAGTTAAAATCCATGGGTGGTAGGAAGTTTCCGTCGGGTAGTTGCGATAAGCCTTCTTTCATTCCGTGAATTCCGGCGAAGCCTTCGGCATAGGTATACCAAGGATCAATTTCGGCGTAGCGAATGGGCCAGTCTACTCCGTGGCCATCGCGAGCATTAGCTTCAAAATCCAGATCACTGAAGCGGTAACTATGGCGCCCCCACATAAGGGATCGTCCACCTACGTGGTAACCTCGCATCCAGTCAAAGCGCTTAGTTTCCTGGTAGGGGTGCTCACTATCCTTTACAAACCAGTGTTTGGTAGAATCTCGAACGGTGTAGCCGGTGCGGCTCTGTTTAGGATAGTGTTCCTTTTTTTCTTCGGGCGACATTCGCTCTCGAGTAGGGAAGTCCCAGGGTTCTTTGTTAGCAGTAATGTAGTCTTTAACGTGCTCCACCATGCGGCCTCGCTCCAATACCAGAGTTTTGAGTCCCTTTTCACAAAGTTCTTTCGCGGCCCAACCGCCACTAATACCCGAACCGATGACAATAGCATCGTAGGTATTCTCTTCCATGCCTTTGGAATTTACGTACATACAGATGTGATATTAAAATAATTATTGAGAATTTTTATCTGCTTAATTTACGGTATTCGCTTTAATTAAAAAACGAGAGCCGTAAAATTAGCTATTATGTAAGCGTATAATTTTAAAGAATGCCAATGAGTTCCCGAAGTGAGGTAATCTCATGGGTAACGGTTGCCGTATGGTTTTCTTGTTTAGGATTAAAATAGATATGGTCAATTCCTACATTTCGTGCTCCTAAGACATCTGCTTCCAAATTATCCCCAATCATGATACATTCTTCAGCAACTGTTGAAATACGATTGAGTGCATGGTGAAATATTCCTTCGTTGGGTTTACGGTAGCCCGACCCATCGGAAGTAGTTACGGTCTGGAAATATTTTGACAAGTTAGCGTACTCAAGCTTAGTAGTTTGTACATCAGAAAAACCATTGGTGACAATATGCAACGGATAATGTTGATTTAGTCGGTCTAATACTTCAATTGCCCCGGTAATTACGTAGCCCTTAGTGGGGCAGGTTGCTAAATATTCTTCCGCTAAAATTGGTGGTAAGCTACTATCGTATTCTAGTTGCAACTCATCCAGTACCATAAAGAATCGTTCTCGTCGTAGACGTTCCGAATCGTACTCACCTCGATTGTATAAATCCCACAAACGGTAGTTCACCCGATGAAAAGCTGCGCAGAATACCTCTACTGAAGAACTACCCAATTTTGCGAGCTGATGGGTTTGATACAATTCAACTAGAGTTTCGGTAGCGCAACGTTCAAAGTCCCACAAGGTGTGGTCAAGGTCGAAGAGAATATGGGAGTATTTTTTCAAAGCGTTTAAGTTTTAATGTGTTCTGGTGTTCGTGTGTTTAAATGAGCCTATAGAATAATCCTTAATAGTCTTGAACACCTGTACACTTCGAACCATAACACCCAGGTTGCTGTTTTGTAATGCCTATCAATTCACTATTTTTGCAGCAATTCATCGTAGAATAAACACAACTATGGCAGAGAAATCATATGATCTTATTGTAATTGGAAGTGGTCCCGGCGGTTATGTCGCGGCTATCCGAGCCGCTCAGCTGGATATGAAAGTAGCAGTGGTCGAGAAGGCCGAACTCGGCGGAGTTTGCCTGAACTGGGGCTGTATCCCAACTAAAGCTTTGTTAAAAAGTGCCCAAGTTTTTGAATATATTCAGCACGCCCAAGACTACGGTATTAGCGTAAAGGATGCGGAAGTTGATTTCGGTGGAATGGTAAAGCGAAGCCGGAACACTGCCGGAAAAATGAGCAAAGGCATTCAGTTCCTATTCCGCAAAAATAAGATTGATACGCTGGTAGGCCACGGAAAATTGGCGGGGAAAGGAAAAGTAGAAGTGAAGGGCGAAGACGGTAAGGCAGAGACTTATTCGGCTAAACATATTATCCTGGCTACCGGTGGTCATGCCCGCGAACTACCCAGTATTCCGATTGATGGCGAAAAAATTATCGAGTACCGCAAGGCAATGGTGATGGACGAGCAACCGAAGAAAATGGTGGTTGTGGGTTCGGGAGCTATTGGCTGTGAGTTTGCTTATTTCTACAACGCTATTGGTACAGAGGTTACCATTGTCGAGTACCTGCCGAACATCATTCCGTTGGAAGATGAGGAAGTATCCAAACAATTGGAGAAGATCTATAAAAAGAAGGGTATTAAGATTATGACCAACTCGGAGGTGACTTCAGTAGATACCAAAGGGGAGGGTTGTAAAGTGAAAGTAAAATCGAAAGATGGTAAGGAGAGTGAGATAGCGTGCGATGTGGTGCTTTCGGCCGTTGGGGTAGCTACTAATTTGGAAAACATTGGTATTGAGAAAGCAGGAGTAAAACTGAATGACAAGAAAAATCAAGTAGCGGTAGACGAGTTTTACCGTACCAATGTAGAAGGTGTGTACGCCATTGGCGATATTGTGAAAGGGCCCGCCCTCGCGCACGTAGCTTCCGCTGAAGGAATTACTTGTGTAGAAGCCATCGCCGGAATGAATCCGGAACCGATTGATTACAATAACTTGCCCGGCTGTACCTATTGCTGGCCGGAAGTAGCTTCAGTAGGCTATACCGAAAAGGAAGCTAAGGAAGCCGGTTACGATGTTCGGGTGGGTAAGTTTCCGTTTTCAGCCTCAGGGAAAGCTAGTGCCGCTGGTGCCAACGAAGGTTTTGTAAAAGTGATCTTCGACAAGAAGTACGGCGAGTGGCTCGGCGCTCATATGATTGGCGCCAATGTCACTGAGATGATTGCTGAGGTGGTAGCCGCTCGTAAGCTAGAAACTACTGGTCACGAAATTATCAAGTCAGTGCACCCGCACCCCACCATGTCAGAAGCGGTAATGGAAGCCGCTGCTGCTGCCTATGAGGAGGTAATTCATTTGTAGAAAGTAGCCGTCAATATTCAGTAGAAGGTAGGTTCGTGAAGGGTCTACCTTTTTTGCTTTGTGGAAACACCACTTTATATTATCTGTCTAAACCGCAGATTTCTAGTTTAATATGCTACTTGTTTACTAAATTAACACGATGATACGAGTACTGATTTTTACTTTTCTATCCTGCTTTACCTTATTATCTACTTCGGTTCGGTCTCAAGAATATGTTGCTCAATCAGACTCTCTATATTCTACCTATCTACAAGAACAGAGACAGATACAAGTTATTTTCCCGAAAACTATAATCCAAATCTAAAGGATAGTTATGATGTATTTTACGTGCTAGATGGTGAATGGAATACATCACTATCAGAAACTGTTCTCCATTTTTTTGGGTACGGTCAGTTCGTACCCAATAACATGATAATTGTAAGTATTCCTAATCTGTACGAGGATGACGTGAATATGAGAGACAGAGATTTTACTCCTACCA
>CAKZPJ010000445.1 GCA_937138955.1 uncultured Flammeovirgaceae bacterium
CATTCGCCATCTATCGGATATTGAATCGGTAGACCAAGACTTGCACCAGTGCATTGACCAGTTAAAAGCCGGACAACGGGTAATGGTAAAACTGGTGAGAAACGATCAATTGATGCAGTTAGCCGTACAAGCTTCTGAATTTTACCTACAGGGAACGTATTACAAACTAATTTCTCTACAAGACTTACGAAGGGAATTGGAAGAACAAGAATTAGCTTCTTGGCAAAAACTCATTCGGGTACTCACGCACGAAATTATGAATTCAGTGATCCCAATCGCTAATTTAAGTGGGATAGTTCGGCAGAACTTACTACAAACGCAACACGCCACAACCCTCCAGTTGCAAACATTAGATAAAGAAGATAGTCAGGATTTACTGGAAAGTTTAAAAGTTATTGAAGACCGGAGTCAGGGACTAGGCAACTTTGTGAAAGCCTACCGCAGTATCACCCAAGTAGCACAGCCGCACTTTCGGGAAGTAAAAGTAGTAGATTTGGTACAGCGAGTACACGGTCTGTTCGCCACTACCCTAGAAAAGCAGGGAATCCAATGGAGCCAACAAGTCTCGCCGGAGGCACTAATTCTGACAATTGATCTGGAGCTGGTTGAGCAAGTATTAATCAATTTAGTAAAAAATGCCTTGGAGGCTCTCAACGAGACGCATCACCCCAGTATCTCATTATCTGCCTACCGAACAAAAGAAAACGAAGGAGTGATTGAATTACGCGACAACGGGCCGGGTATTCCTTCTGAGGTTGCTGAACAAATATTCGTTCCCTTTTTTACGACTAAGCCTAATGGCTCAGGCGTTGGATTGAGTCTGTCTCAGCAGATTATGCGCTTGCACCAAGGTGCTATTTCAGCTCGTTCCTCTCCCGGTGATGGCACTACGTTTATACTACATTTCTAAAAAAATCAGTATACTTGTTCTATGCTGATACCTAACAATCTAAAATCCGCCTCCAAACTAGCTGGTTCACTGGCTTTAGTATTCCTATTAATTAACTGCCAACGTCAAGAAGCTGAAGAAGCTCCTCCCGAATGGCAACCTCAGCCGGTCTCTATCACAACTCAGTGGGCTGAAGATGTTTCACCCAAGAACGCTCATCAGGAATATCCTCGTCCGCAAATGGTGCGAGAGCAATGGCTAAACCTGAATGGACTATGGGAATACGCCGTTACTGATAAAGATGTCGGGATGCCGACTGAGTATCAAGGCGATATATTAGTCCCTTTTCCTATAGAATCGGCTCTTTCGGGAGTTAAGAAAATGGTGCAGCCTAATCAGAAGCTGTGGTACCGAAAAACCTTCACAGTACCTGAAGATTGGTCTACCAAAAATTTGTTATTGCACTTTGGTGCCGTAGACTGGGAGGCTACCGTATACATTAACGGGCAAAATTTGGGTACCCACCGGGGTGGTTACGACCCATTTACCTTTGAAATTCAAAAAGCGGCCTCTGCTACAAATGAACACGAAATAATCGTAGAAGTATGGGATCCCACTGATGAAGGCGAGCAGCCTACTGGTAAGCAAACATTGGAGCCTCGTGGAATTTGGTATACTCCTACCACCGGTATTTGGCAGACGGTTTGGCTAGAACCGGTTCCCACTTCCTACATCGAAAGTATCAAATTGGTGCCGAATATTGACGAAGAGACGCTCTCAGTTGACGTTCAAACGAATGACGAATCTACAGTGAGTAATATACGCCTGATCGCCCTAGATAATGGACAAGAAATAGCTACTCAAAATGGTAGTGATAACCTTCCTATTCAACTGGCTGTTGCCTCTCCCAAACTTTGGTCAACCGATGACCCCTTCCTCTACGATCTGACTGTAGAACTAACGGATGCTGATGGAAACATAATTGATAAATTAGAAAGCTACTTTGGCATGCGGAAAATATCGGTAGAAAAGGCCGATGATGGCTACAACCGTTTATTTTTGAATAACGAACCGTTATTCCAGATTGGCCCGCTAGATCAGGGCTTCTGGCCCGATGGTCTCTACACAGCTCCTTCAGATGCTGCTTTAAAGTATGATGTAGAAGTTACCAAGAAGATGGGCTTCAATATGGCTCGTAAGCATGTAAAAGTAGAACCCGCCCGCTGGTACTACTGGTGCGATAAGCTGGGATTGTTGGTTTGGCAAGACATGCCCAGTGGTGAAGAACGAGTGCGGCGGGATGGTCAAGAAATTCAACGCACCGAGGAATCTGCTCAGCAGTTTGAGACTGAATTAACTGAGCTGATCGATGATTTTTATAACCATCCTTCAATTGTAATGTGGGTAATTTTTAACGAAGGCTGGGGACAATATAATACGGCTGAACTATCAGAATGGGCGAAAGAGTATGATCCTTCCCGACCGATTAATTCGGCTAGTGGTTGGCTAGACTTAGGCACTGGTGACATTAGCGATATGCACAGCTATCCTGGCCCAAATATGCCCGAAGTGGAAGGTGTACGTGTGGCTGTTTTGGGGGAATTTGGGGGACAAGCACTGGTAGTCCCCGATCATCTGTGGGTTGCTGACCTATCTAAAGCACCAACTCACTTCAAAACCTCTACTTCCGCCGATAGCTTATTGATGGCTTACAGTAGCCTTTACCTTCCACTGGATTCCTTAAAGGAAGAAGGACTAGCCGCCGCTGTGTACACCCAAACTACCGACGTAGAGTCCGAAGTAAACGGACTGTTAACCTACGACCGAGCCGTCATTAAAATGGATTTAGATACATTGAAAGCCATTCACGGGAAGTTGTATGAATAAAGCTGAAATTTGCTACGGCAAAGTTATATTTCTATTTCTTTTGGTCAGCGTAAGCTGTTCCGTATTAGACAATAATTCTTCCGATCAGTCAGTTGCTATTAGCTTAAACCAAAAACGAATTAATCCTGAAAAAGGAATAAAACTATCGCAGGCACAAAAAAACACTTACCCACACCTTAGTTTAGAAATCAACGATCCAGAGATCGTTGAGAAGCTTTTTGAGACCGACAATCTTCAAGTTATGTTAGCCCGAGGTAGTCGTCCGGTAACTTCATTTCAAACTGATTACGATATTCCGTACCGCATGGGGTTTAATGTTGATTCACTATTTGATGATGCCAAGTCGGGTGATCGATTGATATTTTATGCTGATGATTTTATACTATACACTCTGGCTATTCGCTAAAATCAGCGTAAATAGAAAGTCCAGCCTGAATGGTGTTGCAGTGAGCGTCTACAATATCGGCCATGCGCTCGGAGTAACCTCCGCCCATGGTAGTGACTATCGGAATTTTGTATCTAGAACAGTGCTCAAATACAAGCTCATCGCGCCGACGGCACCCAACTTTGCTCAACACTAGTTTACCTAGTTTGTCGGTAGCCAATACATCTACTCCCGATTGATAGAAGACAATTTGAGGCTCTTGGGATTCTATTAACTTTGGCAAAGCTTCTTCTAATAGATTCAGATATTCTTTGTCTTCTGTTCCGGTAGGCAGCGCAATATCCCAGTCCGATTGTTCCTTCTTGAGCGGATAATTGTCCTTTCCATGCATACTGAAGGTACACACGGCTGAGTCATTTTGAAAAATAGCTGCGTTCCCGTTACCCTGATGAACATCCAAATCAACAATCAGAATTCGTTCAGCTAATTGTTGGGCTAACAATCTACGGCTAGCGATGGCAATATCGTTGAGTGTGCTAAAGCCTTCGCCCCGGTCAGGGTACGCGTGGTGGGTTCCTCCGGCTAGGTTTATACCAATTCCGGCTCGCAGAGCCGCCTCAGCTGCCGCGATGGTTCCCGCAACACTATTCCTGGCCCGCTTTACCGAAATTTCTGTATTAGGCAATCCTATTCGTCGAACCATGCGGGGTGATAGCGTGAGATTTTTTACTGCTTGCCAGTACTCCGGCGTATGTACTCGAAAAATATCTTCCTCGGCACAGAGCCCCGAATCGGTAAGTTGCTCTTCCTGAATTATTCCCTGATACAGTAACTGCTCTTTTACCAGAATGTACTTATCAATCTGGAAGCGGTGGTGCTCCGGTAAAGCGTACAAATACTGATCGGAAAAGAAAATAGGAAAACCAGCCTCACTCAAAGTTATAAATTGATGGTTAATGCACCTTGTAGAGAAACTGCGTGATAGTTGATATGTTTTTCCTCAGCCTGTTTAGTAAGCTTTTGGGTAGTATAGTAGGAGTTGGAGCCGTCAATAATCAACTGCTCATAGTTAAAGCATTGGTTAAGCTGATTCAGATCGCGCACAGCATTTTTTGCAACAATCACGTAATTAACTGGAATAGTTTGCTTCGGAGTTTTGCTTAGTTTCTGCTCAATCAGCGCAATCGTTTTTTCGCGATATTGAAACAGAGTGATTCCGTCAGTTGAGCTGTAAGCAATATTATCATTTCCTAGACTATCCGTCATAAATTGCGAACGAATCCCCTTTTGAATATGATTAGGGCGAATGTGGTAGTCAGAATTAGTACTCAGCTCACCCCAATGAATGTTGCTAAAGCCTTCGGTGAAATCCAGATGCGTTTCGTTTTTCACTTGGTAAACGGTGAGGCTTCTTTCTTTACTCTGCTGATAGTAGCGAGCTATCTGCACGGTTGCTATTAAAAACAGACTAGCCACTGCCAGCGAAAGGTAGCGCAGCGTGCGATAATAAAATAGCGCGAAAAGTGCGACGATAGCGAAATACAGTAGCCAAGTTTGCGAGGCAGATATGAATATATTTTCAACAGTGCTGCCCGGAAGTTTTTGCACTAAAGAAACTAAGAAGTTGATCGATAAAATAAACTTCTCTAGTACCAGCCCCAGCCATCCTGCCAAAGCCGGAACTGAGAGACCCGCTAGTAAAGTAGCTAAACCCAAAGGTAGCATAACTAAAGCTCCCGGAATCACTACAATATTAGAAATCCAAAAATACACCGGAAACTGATGAAAATAGTATAAGCTGAGCGGAAAGGTAGCAATTTGCGCCGCGATAGAAACTGCGGTAAGCTGCCACGCCCAAGCAAGTAACTTATTAGAGGGCTCCCACCAAGCCGAAATTCTCGGCTGAAGGTAGACAATGCCAAATACCGCTAAATACGACAGTTGAAAGCCTACCGAATACATCAGATAGGGATTGAGCCAAAGCAGGGCAAACGCCGAACAAGCCAACGTATTATAGATACTAGACTGCCTCTTTAAAGCCGACCCAGCAATCACAAAAGAAAACATTACCGCCGCTCGTTGCACCGATGGTGAAAACCCGGTTAACGCCGCATATATCCACAGAGTTTGCAAACAAATTACGGTGTGAAGTAGTACTCCGCCTTTCGGAAGGTAAAGCAATGGCCTGAACAAAAAATTTACAATCAGATAAATTATCCCCACGTGCAATCCTGAGACCGCCAACACGTGCATAGCTCCAGCTGCAGCATAAGCCGTTTGCACCTCTTTTTCTAAATAGCTTTTTAGACCTAACGTAATGGCCAAAGTGATTCCTTGAGCTCGTTTATCCTGAACGTACCGCAGTAGTATTTCTCGGCAACGACTACGCCATTCTCCCGCCCACCCTCGCCAAGCAGGAATTACTCCTGCTTGAACAATCGTCCAACGATCAGCCGGAAGGTACTGCTGATGATAAATTCCCTGGTAGGACATAAACTGGCGATAATCAAACTCAGCCGGGTTTTTAGGTGCTTCAATCTCATCCGGTAATCCTTTCACTAAAATTTCATCGCCAAACTGAAGCAATTTACAGCTATCTGATTTGGGCTGATAAGCTATTACCTGTCCTGATCGGATAAATGTTTGTGCATCAGAAGCAACTACCTGTTCTACTTCCAACAATACTCGGAATGAATTCTTTTTAGGTTCGGGTTGACTCACTACCTGGGCAATATAATAGTCAGCGGAGTCGGTATGGTTTATTAAATGGTTGGCATCACGAGATGAATCATGCTGCTGCGTTCTCAAAACTCCGAGCAGTACAATTGCAACACTGGCCACTCCAGCTACCCAAGGGTGGTAGTGCGAGAACGTAGATTTAGAAATGAGAAAAACAAAGCTAGCGTAGCCAAAAAAAACTACGGCCAATGCCGTAACTACAGCAGTGGAGTTGACATAAGTAGCCAGTCCAATTCCTAACATCAGAAATGGCGTGAAACGTAAAAACGGATAAGGAACCCACCGAAACATTTGGTAAAGTTACGGTAGGTTGGTTTCCATTACTGCACTAAAAGGGACGAACCTTTATTCTGTAAGATAATATATCTTTTTATTCTGCTTACTGCCCAAAACCTTCATCGTTGAGCTTAGATGGAGGTTGATAAGCAATACGGCGAAAGCAGAAGTATTGTAGGTTATACTTATTTCCGGTAGAGGAAGTGAAACCCCAAATTACCTCCGTATTTCCGTTAAAAATATCTTCGATCAAATTCTGGTTGCCCTGATAAACAATCGTATTATCTAGCCGAACGATAATTTCATACGTTTCGGGATTCCAGCTAAAGCGGAAGTTGTGCATCCGGTCGTCTTCCAGGTTGAATTGCTGATTCTCATTATTCCAATACTCGGTATGGTAGCTACTTCCGTTCACTAGAAAAGCTATGTGGTCGCTAAATGGGTCATTCTGAAACTCGTTCTGATAGGTATCAAACTCTACCGCTACGGAAGGAGCAATAAAGTTACCGGACACAAAATTAGAATTAAAGCGTCCGTAGCCAATCCCCTCGCCGTAGGTACCAAATGCCTGAAACTCCCGCGGATCATCGTGAATGACAAACGTAATTCCATCGGCTCCCAAGTCGTCTTTATCGCCTAGGTAGATATCAAACTCTATTTCGAAGTATTCATTTAAATCCAACTTACTGGTGCTGTAAGCAATACCTTCGGCGTAGCGCTCATTGGGGGTAAGTAGTATACAACCGGAAGGCATATAGTCTGCCGTACCCAGTAATTCAAATTGAGCCAATGCTGTTTGGCTCCCTAATGCCAAAAAGCAAAGAATAATGTATCGATTCATTAGTTGGTAGTGAGTGTAATTATACAAGTAAGTTACGGAATAATTGATTAATAAAATAGCCTTTTTAGCTCAACTATTCATCTGGGTACCCAAACATTTTGGAAGGTTTCTACTTTATATTATTGAATAATGTTTATTATTTTTTCCACATTTAATTTTTTGAAAAATGGCACAAGAAGAAACTAAAACCTGGCCCGAGTTGGCCATAGGCTTGTATGACAAACTAACAGGACGTGATGCTGAAATCACTTATGAATTCGATGATTTTGACCTATATGTCCCTAGTAAAGTTGATGGAGGCGGTTCATCCGACCACGCTCATTGGAAGATGAATGGAACCATTCGGGTGAGAACTTCGGATAATAAAAACTCTTAGTAAGTAAAAAGTGAAAAGGATTTACGCTTCCTTTTCACTTAATTTTTTCAACTTCACTTTTTATACTATGTCTTACCCTTCTACTTCAAAAAATGTTCGTGTATTAGCTGACCTCATTTTAAATAGTCCGCAAGGCGATATTCGTATTAATAATGACTCTGATGGAAGCCTGATTGTCAGTTTTCCCAATCAAAAATCTTTTTTCTCTCTGCTCAACACAAAACTACCTTTTCAATCTAACTGGAGCAATATCGTAAAAACCAATCGGGCATTTTACCAGAATCAACAATCCTTTGTAGTAAAGGTAGATGATCAACCTTGGATAACGTTGGGCAAGTTTCCCCGTCCTCGAGTCAACTACCGGCGGGTAACGTATCCTTTTATTACTAATATTCCATCTATTAAGATTGGACTGTACATCTTGGCGGCTGCCGCTGGAGCCACTTTACTGTATGCTCTTTTTAGAAAACGAAGTTAAAACCAGCTCTCATATTTGCCACTCTCGCGTTTCCTACATTGGCCAATGCCAAAACGTTATCGGTAGAAAAATAGAGTTGAATACCCCCGGGTCCCGTCGTTATTGATAACCCAGCTCCCAGATTATTAAATGAGCGGTTTTGTACTGAATAGGTAGCCGCAGCCTGAAGCCACCTTCCTACATTCTGTCGGATACCTAAAGCAAACCCGCGCCGAAACGTCTGATAAAAATCGGAGTATAGTGTTGCTGAGGCAGTGGTACGGCTAGCTAACTGATAATTTCCAGTAAGGTATACTTGCGTAGGGAGTCCCGTTGAATACCGGGCATTCTCTTCCTCGAGTTCAAAAATATCAGCAATAGAATCAGTCAGTTGTTCTATATCAATATCAAAACCCTCGGTAAGTAGATTGTCGTTTTCAACTCCGGTAAAAGTAAATGTACCTTCCGAAGAATAAGACTTAGCATCTTCTTTCCAAGTAATCATCCCTAGATTAATGACGGAAGCACTAAAAGATAGCTGATTGTTTAGCTTATAAGTACCCCCTAAATCGATACCAAAACCGGTGTTTTGCATATTATAGATGTACGCTTCTTGATCTTCCTCAGCAAGTGTAGTCCCTGAAGTATTCACTCGAATATTAGCATTCGTTGTTAGAGCATATAACTCCTGTTCGGTACCCGTAGTTAACGAAACATCAGCATACTGAGTTTGGATGTTACCTAAGCCAAACAACGCTTTTAGGCGGGTTCCCATTACCAGCTTGCTTTCTTCTAAAAAGGAGCGGTTAAACCCTAAGCCAACTTCGCGATAATGAATAGCGTCTGTTTCAAAGTTACCAAATTGTAGCGTCTGTCCAGGTTCGTTCCCCTCGATTGCGAACTGAAAAATACTCGCATCGTATCGTTGTCTGCCCTGAATATGTTCAGTAACGTTAAGTGAAAATCGGTTCTTTCCCGCTTTAAAGGATAGCGCAAATAAGTCAACATTGGCACTAAAGTGAAAGTAATCTCTTCCATTCAAATCAAGACCGTTATACAACTGTTCTAGATCAAGAATGCGCTGTCCGGTTTCGTCTTCCGCAATATTAGCGGCTAACTGATTGTAGGTAAACCCTGAATTCTTCAAAGAAAGGTGAGCCGAAGAAAATATGGTAACGTTGATACTGTTCTGTGATCTAAAAGCTGGGTTTGTATGGGTTGATTGATATACGTTGTTCAGAAGATGCAAAGTCAATTCTTGTTGGGCAAACCCAGGCGATGTGATTAATGTAATGCCTAGAATGAAGATAAAAACGTATTTTTTTTTCATAATGGTGTGGTTCAAGCCTATTAAGAATCAATGGAAGCTTTGATTTGAGTAGCTAGGCTAAAGCGAATAGAATAAAATGAGTAGAGCTTAATTCGGTTGTTACTTACATCGCTCACACTGTTAAATTGAGCACGAACTAATATGTGACTAGCATCACGGACTTTTTCAAACTTATCTCGATCAATAGTAGCAGTTGTTGGTAAGTCTGTATTGGCTGGTACCGTTTCTCCTGTAGCTGTGTTTACTACTTCCGCAGCTACCAGAAATTTATCCTCCCCTTCAAATAGCCGTATCTGTTCTCCATCTGCGTTTTCAATAATGTTACCTTCGCTATCTAGAAAATATACTTGAAGATTAGCATTAATCGGGAAGTCGTTCTCCGTTTTGAGTAGCAGCTTGAGTTCTTCAACATCTTCCAATTCACTAAAGGAAACTTCTATAGAATCTTCTAGTACAATATCAAATCCAGCTTCTAGGGGCACCTCTAAATTTAGATCTATCCCAATCTGACTTTCATCACTAATAAAACTGGTATCTATCTCACTACTATTTAGCCTAAAGCCAAAGCCATAGGCCAGCGCAGTGGGAATATTACTGAATGCTTCATCAATATTTGACGTTTCGCCATTTATCTGGTAAGTATCAACTTTGGGTTCAATAGAACGCTCCTTTAAGTAGGGGAAAGTAAATCCCCCTTCAAAAAAGTTAAAGCCGTCTTCGTCCTGTAGCCTCACCACCGTTTTATCCACCCGTTCAATATACAGTCGGCTGAAATCAGGGGAAATAGGCACCCCAAAGGAGTTCGAGAAAGAAAAAGACATATTAGGATTTGTGGCAATGGTACCATCTACCACACCCGAAAAAGCAGGAATACGTAAAGTATCAGTGCCAACTGGCACCTGAATATCAGTGAAATTACCCGATAGATATTTAAACTCTAGGTCATTGATAGCAAAATCAAAGCTAAGCTCATCACTAGAACTAATTGGTTGCCCTGTACCCGCAATACTTACCCGCAAATCAAAATCAATCTCGCTATCTTCTAAGTTGATTTTATAACCGGAAAGATCAACCGTCTCTTCGCTGATACCTTCGCCATTCCAGTAAGGTAGGATAAAGCGTAAGGTTAAGTTCTCACCATTAGGGCTAACAATATTGGGAAAAGAAGCTTCAACTTCTAAGTCATGCTGATAATCTGATTGAATAGTTACTGCGAGTGCACCACCACCACTCTCAATACTATAAATAGTTAATCCATTAAGATCAAATGGGATAGAGCCCTCAAAAGTTGCGGGAGGAGTTCCGGTTAGTGAGAAAGTAGGTGAGTCAAAACCCAGTGAGTATGATTCGGCAAATTGTTGATTAGGTATTTCAGGAAAATAGTCCTTTACTCGCTCTGACTGTATGCTACTCTGATAAAACAAGCTGTAAGATTTATCAGCATTTTTTTGCAGGTTTCCTTCTTCACCCATTTGCAACATATCTTCTACTGTTAATGTAGTATTAAACAGTGGTAATGAGACCTGGGGCGAGGGGGCTTTTATCTTTACATCGCTAAAATCTTCATCAGGCAAACATCCGCTCATTCCTAACATTCCCACCAAACCAGTTCCAATTGATAGAACAACTCTTGACTTCTTTATCATAACCTGCTTATTTGAATAAACCTGTTGGCAAGAACTCAGAATTGCTGATAAAAAAGTAACCCTTCGGTTTTATTACCGTACTTGGGTAGGTTTAGCTGCTACATTATAAACAATACGATATTTGATTGAATATTTTCCACATTAATAAATATAATTATTTCGATATTCAGTCACCTAATATTCTGATTTTCAGAAAATTATATATTTCTACCAATTATTAACGACCTTTTCGGTTAATACCATAGGAAATCACTAACTATGATAACTATATCTGATGTAAGTAAGAAGTACGGAAATAAGCGTGTACTTGACCGTATTTCCTTACAAGTAGGCCGGGGGGAAACCTTAGTATTACTCGGAACTAGTGGGTCAGGAAAAACCACTTTGCTTAAAATGATTAACTATCTCATTCCTCCTTCAACAGGAAATATTTCCATAAATAATAAGCAAGTAGGTGAAAGTAATCCAACGCAGTTACGAAAGTCTATCGGATACGTGATTCAGCAGGTGGGTCTTTTTCCACACTATACCAATCGCCGTAATATCGAACTTACCCTTACGCTTAATAATTGGTCCGAGCGTGAAAAGGAAGGTCGAAGTAAGGAGCTATTAGACTTAGTAGGCTTGAACCCAGAAGATGGTGAACGCTACCCCCACCAACTAAGTGGGGGACAGCAGCAGCGAGTAGGGATTGCCCGAGCTTTAGCGAACAATCCACCAATTATTTTGATGGATGAACCTTTCGGAGCACTTGATCCTATTACTAAACAGAATTTGATTGCCGAGTTAGTAGAAAAGCAGCTTTTTGAAGATAAAACAGTAGTTATTGTCACTCACGATGTTTTTGAGGCCATTACCTTAGCCGACGGCATATGTTTGCTAGACCAGGGACAAGTACAGCA
>CAKZPJ010000446.1 GCA_937138955.1 uncultured Flammeovirgaceae bacterium
CACGAATAGTACGGTAGCTTCTTCGGGTAAAATTTCTATTACTTCTCGTTGAGCAGTTCGACTATTACACACAACCCACCAGTCCTTACGAAAAAATTGAAACAGTCGGCTCATTCTCTTATGATAGGAGTAGAGCATTTTTCCAGTATTACGAACCTCAGCAATTACATCCGATTTGTTCAAGAAGCCACATAGCAATAGTACTAGCTCATTAACACCACTGATTTTACTATTAACTACGTGATAGTTCGTGCTTCTTAGTTGTTTCCATAGACGCCAATAGAATCCAGGATCGCGAGCATACTTCCGGTTAAGTTCTATAAGGTTTGTATCAGAAGGAAGATTATACCGGATATCATCCTCCAGCACTGCCAAGGTGACTTGCAGTTTGGATCGATCATAGTATTGTAAGAATAGACTTAGCTGACGTTCCATCCCCCCCTTAGCCAGAGCGGGTGAAATGATTAATACATGCGGCTTCATGCCTACAAAAATAATTACTTACTCCTTTCTCAAAACAGTTCTCATAAATTTTAAGCCTTTCGTAGTACCTAGCACTACATTGTATATACCAGCATCCAGATTGGTTCCGTCCCAGGTAATGTGATAATTACCTTCGTAAAGGAAGTTATTGATAAGTTCCTGGACTACAATACCTTCATTATTGATAATTCGTAGACTTACATGAGCGGCTTCAGGAACCGAAAAATCAATATCGGTGAAATCTGTGAACGGATTTGGGTAGTTTTGAGATATTGAAAAGGGTGGACCAGACTGCTCCATGAAAAAAGCAGCGGCCGGACTTGAAGAGCTAAGTAAGGTTATATTGCTGCCAGATAGCGGATTAGTGTTATTAATGAACTCCTCAATGTTGGTATAACCATCTCCGTCGGTATCCAGCAGCGCATCAGAATTATTTGGAGAGCTATTGGGGTTCAAACTATATCTCTCTTCCCATTCATCTGACATTCCATCTTCATCAAAATCTAAACGAGCAATACCCTGATCCATCGGAGGCCATTGCAAAGGGTGCCGCCGGGAATTTATGGTTTTACCCTTGTTCGATCTTAGATCTCGAATAATTTTTCGGTCAACCGGATCACGTAGTGGGAGAGAGGCACCAGCGTCTTGTAGAACCAACTCGTATGCCTCTTCAGCACTCTGGGTACTTATGGTAGGAAAGGGAAAAGGAGACCCCTTTCTTCGTTTATCGCTTATTGCCATCCCATTGCTATCCTTAACCATACGCCAATCATCTTGACCAGGAATAAAACCCCTATTATCTTCTAAAAATAGCTGTAGCCAATCGTCTTTATCTTTGTACCGCCGAATGACAATTTCGTGAGGAAAAGCAGTATTCATTCCTCTAACTATCGTATTTCCTACAAAATTAAGATGATAGTATTTTACTGGCGAGTAGCTGTCGCCGATATCAACTGCCGTACCACCTGGGTTATAGATAATATTATTTCGAAAGTCAACTTCCATCTTCTCACTTCTGAGTCGAGGGTTACGCTGCTCGTTATTGGCGATCAGGTTGTGGTGCATACTAATACGCGTAGCACCACCACCAATCAATACGCCCATACCGTGCTCCCCTTTAGGATGCTGACTTTTATTAAGAGCCTCGGCAATAATACTGTACTGAATAGTAATATCGTGAGCACCATTCCATATTCCAATAACCTCGTCTACCCCCCAACTCAATGAACAATGGTCAATCAGAATGTTGTATGTTTGTGCAGATCTTTCTGTTCCGATAGTGAGAGCATCAACATCACTCCAATTGTTTAGTTTGCCAAAATTTATATCACCTGGCCTTATACGAAGATGTCGTATCACTACATCATGGGTATTAATTTTTATTCCGTTGCCTCTTATACATATCCCCCCCCCCGGCGCAGTTTGCCCAGCTATTGTCACAAAAGGATTTTTAATGAGTAGAGGGGTTTCTAAATTGATGATTCCGCCTGTAGTAAATACTATGATTCGTGGAATCGTATCATTCAATGCATTTCGTAAACTTCCGGAGCCACGATCATTAAGATTAGTTACTTTTATTACTTTTCCACCTCGCCCGCCTGGTGTAGTAGAGCCAAACCCTTCTGCTTGGGAGAAGTTCGGTAACTGAGAGTATATAGGTTCAGTACTTATAATACAGAATGATATAAGCAAAAAGAAACGTAGAGGTTTGTGCATGAAGGGTACTTAAAGCAGCATGATATAGAATTAAAAATAAAAAAATACTTATTAATACAAGCAATAGCTTTAATGCAATTTAAAATAAATAATTTTTTTTCCACAAAAAATATTGCTTCAGTACTGTCTTATAAACATGGAATAGCCTTTCACGGATTATTTGCTAGCACTCACTTTGCGTTAGTATATCTTACATAGTATGCTCTTTAATTCTATAATATTTTTAGGGTTTATTTTTATTGTGCTGTCAGCTTACTATGCTTTTAAGTATCAATACCGTATTCAGAACACAATACTGTTAGCAGCCAGCTACGTTTTTTACGGCTACTGGGACTGGCGATTCCTATTTCTTATTGCCCTCTCTACAGTCATTGATTTCATCGTAGGAAAAAAGATTTATCAAGCTACCAATTCAGCAGAGAAGAAGCGATGGGTAACCCTTTCAATAGTAGCTAACTTAGGCATATTAGGGTTCTTCAAGTACTTCAACTTCTTTGCCGATTCTTTTGTGAAAGTACTAGAAGGTGTTGGTTTTTATCCGGATGTGTTCACTTTGCAAATAGTGCTACCGGTAGGTATCTCGTTTTACACATTCCAGACGATGAGTTACGGAATTGATATCTATCGGGGAGAGCTAAAGCCATCAACCAACTTTTGGGAGTTCGCGTTGTTTGTATCATTTTTCCCGCAGTTAGTTGCTGGCCCCATTGAGCGGGCGGTCAACCTACTACCTCAAATTCAACGTCCACGTATACTCAAAACAGATCAGATAAATGCGGGTATTTTCCTGATTGTTTGGGGCTATTTTAAGAAGGTGGTCGTAGCAGATAACTGTGCTATCGTAGCGAATCAAGTATTTGAAAATTATACTGAGTACCAGGGATTAGATCTATTGATCGGAGTATTAGCCTTTACTTTGCAAATCTACGGAGACTTTTCTGGGTACTCAGATATTGCCCGGGGACTAGCCAAGATAATGGGATTTGAATTGATGCTTAACTTTCGGTTACCCTACTTCGCAGTTAGCCCCAGCGATTTCTGGCGAAGATGGCATATTTCTCTATCAACTTGGCTACGAGACTATCTTTACATTCCTCTAGGGGGGAATCGCCTCGGTAATTTCAACACCTACAGAAACCTATTTTTAACAATGCTGCTGGGTGGATTGTGGCACGGAGCTGCTTGGAATTTTGTTATTTGGGGGGCTTTTCACGGACTTATTCTTATTGTTTATCGCTTGCTTCAGGAGCGAAACTTGCCTAAAACCAACGCTGCGACCGCTACCGGTTATAGCCGATGGAATTTATACCCCCGGATGCTGGTCATGTTTGTGCTAACGCTTTTCGGTTGGTTGATTTTTAGAGCCGACTCGGTACATCAGATTAGCTATTTTTTAGATAATTTGTTCGTAATGAATCAATCTGTTCGTGTGATCTATAAACCAATGTTGATAGCATTTCCACTAATCATCGTGCAGATAGTTCAACATAAAACTAAGGACCTGTTAATCGTAACTAAGCTCCCTATGCTGTTTCTAGCTGGGTTTTATACGTTTCTTATATTCTTGATGTTTGTATATGGCGTACGTGAGTACACTGAATTTATTTACTTTCAATTTTGATGGATTCTCGTCTACCCAAAGAAATAATATCCAAAGTATCAAAACGGCAGCTATTGATAGCAACGCTTATTCCCGTTGTGATAATTGCAACTATTAATGCAGTGTTCTATTGGTTTCCCCTTAACCGAGCATACCTTACTTCTATCTACAAATGGAAATTGCTAAAGCAGTTGGAAGCGCCTATAGATTGGCTTATTGTAGGCGATTCATCAGGAGATTTGGGCGTAAATCCTCAACAATTGCAATCTTCGTTT
>CAKZPJ010000447.1 GCA_937138955.1 uncultured Flammeovirgaceae bacterium
TTTGACAAGATTGTAGTCAGCGTAGGGCACAATAGTAAGAAGCAGCGCTATATCCCGATAGAAACCATGCTGAAATATATTCAGCAAACTTTTCAGGGCGAAAGCCGGATTGAAGTAATTACTTACGATGAGCTAACGGCTGAATTAGCTAAACAGTATGCAGCTAATTACCTATTGCGGGGGCTACGCAACACTACCGATTTTGAATACGAGAATAGTATCTCTCAGGTAAACCGCTACCTGAACACCGAACTGGAAACGGTCTTTTTGATTACCTCACCAGCTTACGCTCATATTAATTCGTCTATTATTCGCGAAGTGCATCGCTACGGGGGCGATGTGGATGCTTTCCTTCCCTACAAACTTTGATCTTCTATCCGCTGATAGTACTGCCGCATTACGTATCGGATAGAAAAGTAAGAATCATACAATGCTTGACGTACTTCGGATGTGTTCATCCAGCGTGCTTCCTCAATATCTTCTTCGGTTTGAGGTTGAAGTTGGCTATCATCTGAGCAATCCATCGCAAACCAGTAGGTTTGTTTTAAATATTTTTTCTTGTTGCGGGTGTAAGTATGCCAAGTCTGGCAAATTTCATCCTGTGGTGTAACTTGAACGCTACATTCTTCTTCCACTTCTCGTAACGCCCCCTCAATAGGTGACTCACCTTTCTCCAGTTTTCCTTTAGGTAAATCCCACTTCTTTAATCGGTAAATCATCAAAACTCGCTTGCCTTTGCGAACAACTCCCCCTCCGGCCTGCACAATCTTAAAATGATCTTTTATCATTGCAATGGTTTCTTCCAAATCACCAACGGCGAAAGTGATGCTATCCAAATTTTTTACCTTCTTCTTACTGAAATAGTCTAAGGCACCTTTGATATAAGTAGGATTAGCATAATGCACCAGTACATCTTCTTTCAGCTTTGCCTCAACAATACTGCTGGCTAAGGCGTTAAACGTGTAATCAAATGAAATATCTGGTAGATTCTGCACGGGAGCAAAGATGACAGGCGTATCGTTTACGAAGAGTTTCATAAGGCTAAATGGATAATCAGCTTGCAGAATACCAGCGAAGTTATAACTTTACTTAGCAACATACGATATATATTATATTCATTACATTTTTAAACTAACCTATTGACTACTATGGTTGCACACTTTGATAAGGTAAAAAACTTTTTGTTTGACTTAGGATTTGAACTCCAGTCGGAAGATGCTGCTGAAGGCTTAGTCGTGATTTCGGATGAAGATCGAGGCATTAGTCATTTGATTCTGGATTGTGAAGAGGACATTTTACTTTTAGAACAATACGTGTTTCATCTGAAGGGTGATGATGCTACTACCCTAAAGCGGTTGATGCAGATTAATCGCTTTTTGGTGCACGGAGCACTGGTACTAGACGACGAAAACCGCGTTATCTTTCGCGATACACTACAACTAGAAAATCTGGACAGAAACGAGCTAGAAAGTTCTATTAATGCAATTGGCTTGATGATGGCTGAGTACGCCGAAGAATTCATCAAGTTTGCTTCCTAACTCCCAGTATTGTAGTGTTATTGTGTTTAAGGTTAAAACATCAATAAATACTGTATCAAACTTTAACACTCAGAACACCAATACCAAGTACTATAACACCTCAACACATCATAAAATCTATCCTTACAATCTGATATACAAAAAATCAATTTATCATGAGCATTTTCAGAAGAATATTTAAAGTAGGCGAAGCCCAAGCCCATTCCGCTATTAATAAAATAGAAGATCCGGTAAAGATGAGCGAACAAGCGATCCGCGATTTAAAAGGTGATTTAAATAAAGCATTAGAAAGTCTAGCTGAGGTAAAAGCATTATCCATTCGTACCCGGCGCGATATGAAGAACTATCAGCAGCAATCGGTTGATTACGAAAAGAAAGCCATGCTACTACTCCAGCGAGCCGAGCAAGGGCAAGTTGACCCTAACGATGCCGACCGATTAGCTACTGAAGCTCTAAGCCGAAAAGAGCAGGCTGAACGTCAGTTTACTCAAACCCAGACTGAAGTACAGAAATACGACAATATGACGGCTAATCTGGAAGCAAAAGTCAACGATTTAAAAGGCCAGATATCTACTTGGGAAAATGAAATTAAGACCCTAAAAGCTCGCGCCAAGGTTAGTACTGCTACCAAGAAATTGAATAAGCAACTAGCTGGTATTGATTCTTCCAGCACTGTATCTATGTTAGAACGAATGAAAGCCAAAGTGGAAGAAGAAGAATCACTGGCAGAGTCTTACGGTGAAATTGCGGCGGCTCCTAAATCGTTAGATGATGAAATCGATAAGGCCATTGGTAGCGGAGGTGGTTCAGATAAGTTGAAAGAACTAAAAGCCCGCATGGGTATTTCTGAACCCAAAAAACTGGAAGAGTAATCTCTGTCCTCTAGGCTTTATGGATATGAACGCCGTTATCATTTTTTTTCTGGTTCTAATTGGAATAGTAGTGTACTTTTGGCAACGAAATAAGAAAGATAACCCCGGAACTCGTTCGGGGCAGTTAGAAAACGGGCAGGATCATTCTTCTCAGGAATTTCATCTGGAAAATGTTCGACCCGGTGGGCTAATTCACTTAATGAATGTCGGCCCATTAATGGAGGAGTTTGATGTAAGCATCCTTTCCCGGGGGGTATACCGAGCGGGTCAAAATGACGAATGGTACGAACTAGAAGGGGAAGCCGCTAAGGGCAAAGTATGGATCACGCTAGAGGATGACGATGGATTGGACGTTACGTTAGCTACCCGAAAACTGAAGCTTCGCGATTTGCCCATTGTTCGCAACG
>CAKZPJ010000448.1 GCA_937138955.1 uncultured Flammeovirgaceae bacterium
GTTTGCAGAAAAAAGTTTCGCGGCCTGGCTTCCGATGGGTAATGTTGACGCTATACCACCGCCCGCTACTATTGTGGAAGATTGTTTTAGAAATTTTCTTCGGTTGTGTGTGTGCATAGTTACCTACTGATTATAGAGGGGAAGATAGTGTTTGTCGCTAAGAAAAGTCCGTTTTTCAGGCTAAGAAATAGCTTATGTAACACAAATTTATAAATTTGTGGATAATGCACTATTTTTTAGAAAAGTAATTTTTCAAGCTGATCGCTAGCATTCTATTTATTGAAATCACAACGTAAACCTGACAATTGTATGAAGCGAAAAATAAGAATGGGAATGGTTGGTGGCGGACAAGGTGCTTTTATTGGTGCCGTTCACCGCATGGCTGCTACTCTCGACGGACATATTGAGCTAGTGTGTGGTGCCTTCAGTAGTACACCCGAAAAGTCAAAGGAATCGGGGAAAGCACTCTATCTTCCTGAAGACCGAGCATACGGTGATTTTCAGGAAATGATTGAACGGGAAAAAGCGCTGCCAGAAGATACTCGAATGGATTTCATCTCCATTGTTACCCCGAACTACATGCACTTTCCTCCAGCAAAGTTGGCATTAGTGAACGGGTTTCACGTAGTGTCGGATAAGCCCGCAACCTTCACTTTAGAGGAAGCCAAAGAATTACAGACTCTGGTAGAAAGCACTGGACTACTGTATGCACTCACGCATAACTACACTGGTTACCCTATGGTAAAGGAGGCTAAACATTTGGTGAGTTCGGGTAAGTTGGGCAACATTCGCAAGGTAGTAGTAGAGTATCCGCAGGGCTGGTTAGCTCAGAAGTTAGAAGCTGAAGGTCAGAAGCAGGCTTCGTGGCGAACTGATCCCAAACGGGCTGGTATTAGTAACTGTATGGGTGACGTGGGTACTCACGCCGAAAACTTAGCGGAATACATCACCGGATTGCAGATTACCGAACTCTGCGCCGATCTAACCGCCTTTGGTGAAGGCCGCGAATTAGATACTGATGGTAATGTGTTACTCCGTTTCAACAACGGAGCCCGAGGGGTGTTGCACGCTAGCCAGATTTCAGTAGGTGAAGAAAATGCCTTCAAAATTTATGTTTACGGAGAAAAAGGTGGGATAGAGTGGCACCAGATGAGTCCTAACACCCTTTTAGTAAAGTGGCCTGATCGTCCGGTAGAGATTTACCGAACTGGGGGAGATCATGGTTACCTATCTGATCACGCTATGCATAATACTCGCTTGCCAGCCGGACATCCCGAAGGCTATATAGAAGCCTTTGCTAACTTATACCGCAACGTTGCCCTTACGCTACAAGCCCGTTTGAGCGACGAAGAAGTGCCTCCTTATGCGGATGATTTTCCGATGATTGAAGATGCGGTTCGCGGCATGGCTTTCGTGAAAAATGTCGTAGAATCTAGCAAAAGCGATCAGAAGTGGTATCCGTTTACCATTTAAGCGAAGAAATACAAAATATTTTTAATAGCCAGGTAGGGTAACCTATCATTAATTGGTAATAGTAGTATAGAACAAAATCACGACTGCTATGAATCTCTTCAAATCTCTCTTTTTATTTGCTATAATTACGCTTATCACTACTGGTTGTTACATCGATATTGATGATGACGATGGCTTTGGTATTGGTCCGACCGTTCGTGGTTCTGATAATGTGATTACCGAAGGACGTGTTTTGGATTCGTTCAGCCGAATTGAAGTAGAAGGATCCGCAAATGTTATTATCAGTCAGGGAACGAACCAACGAGTAGAAGTTGAGGCTGATGATAATATTGTGCCTGTCATTATTACCAAAGTGAGAGGAAACGAAT
The DNA here is from genome assembly GCA_937138955.1 of uncultured Flammeovirgaceae bacterium. Lineage (GTDB taxonomy): Bacteria > Bacteroidota > Bacteroidia > Cytophagales > Cyclobacteriaceae > Tunicatimonas. The sequence continues at coordinate 1,842 of CAKZPJ010000448.1, forward strand.
TAGAGATCAGTAACTCCCGCAGTTACCGAAGCAATAATCCGGTGAACGTCTACATTACTTTGCCCGTAGTGAGTGCTATTAGTATTGATGGCTCAGGCGATGTTTTTGGACGAACTTCTTTGGAAGGTGATGAATTGGAATTAGATGTATCAGGATCAGGTGATATGGATCTGGAGATATTCTATACCCGATTATTGGTAGAGAGTAGTGGCTCCGGAGATTTTCAAATTATCGGCAAAATAGTTGATCAGGAGATCCGTATGTCGGGTTCAGGGAGCTACGAGGCTTGGGAATTGGATTCTGAAATCTGTGACATTCGCATTAGCGGTAGTGGCGATGCATCCGTGTTTGCTTCTGAATTACTTAAAGCCGAAATCCGAGGTAGCGGCAATATCAAATACTACGGAGATCCTCGGATTGAAAGCTCCGTAACGGGTTCGGGCGATATTGTCTCTGCTCCATAGACAGATTACTAAAACTTTATTCTTTCCATCCAACTAACATTAGAGAACTTCGATGGCCTCTCAATTACTGCTGCTCGGAATCCACAGTTTCGGGCAGCTTATACTTCTTCTTACAGCCATCCTCAAATAGGCATTGCTTACTCAATTGGTATTTACCCGACTCGCCTTTGCTTTTCCAAAATTTGTCCGAAATATTGTCAATATACGATTGAGACAAATAGCCACTATACGCTTTCAAATAACTGCTTGAGCTTCAATCTCGATGAGAAACTTATCATTTGCTAATCCATTAACCTGTAGCCAGGTACTGGCTGGCTGAGTAATCTCTCCAAAGCATTTTTTTAACTGGTTGGCTATAACCGATGAATGCTCTTCTTGTAGTTGAACCACATATAATCTAAGCATCATTATATTCTGCAACGTTCCTCCTGCTGCCTCAATGGCTGTTTTTAAATTTTCAAGCGATTTTTCTGTTTGTTCTGACAAATCATTTTCGCCAATGAGATCATAATTTTCATCCCAAGCTACCTGACCAGAAATGAAAACTAGTTTACCAGGGTCTGAAACTACAATTTGTGAAAATCCGTATGGAACTGAATTAAATAAGTTTGAAGGATTTAAGACTTTCTTCGTTACCATAATATGTTTCTAGATAATTTATCAGCTTCCAAGAAGCTGTTTCAGTTATTAGCTCGAGGGTGAGAATTTTGGAGCGAAACAAGGCACTTTTGAAGGGCGTAGCTAGAGCTACGGACTGAAAAAGTAACGATTCGGACGCCGAGCGGTTGCAGCCCAAGAGGCGTGATTGTAGCCCGAAAAAACTAACTAAGAAGCTGTTTGAGTTACTTACTCGCTTATTTCTTATGAAGAATACCCATCTACCTTACAGAAGATAGATGGATATAGACAGCCTTTCAGATAAGAATAACCACTATCCTAGCCTATCACATTGATTCCACATCAATAGTGAAGTTACAGTTGAAAATGATGATGTTGTGATCATACTGATTCATATCTATTTCCCCCCTAAGCATTACTTTACCGCTAGCACCAGCAAATTCAGAAGTCACATTAACAATATTATCCTCGCTTGGGGTGGAAGATGTTTTATATTTTCCATCGCCAACAGGTTTTTGCAATACTTCTCCTCGGGAGGTAATAGTCCCTCTACCGTATAGAATAAACTTAGATAAAACCCGCGAAAGAAAAGCCCCATCCGGCAGCTCAACCGTTTCTATGTCACAATCCTCGATTGTACCTACAGTTTCGCCCGTTTGTGGATCTACCAGTTCTACTAAATAGCAAGTTACTTCTTTTTGCGCCCCAGTTTCTGGGTCAGTTTTCACTTTGATCTGCCCTACTGAGGGTCCTTTTGCAGTTACTGTAAATTGGGTGCGCTTCAGCGTAGGAACCTCTTCAGTCATTTTTTGATCCTCGCATGATGCAAATGATAGCAGTGCAAGTAGCACCACGGCGTATCCGATAGTTTTCATAATAAGAAATTTAAAGTGTTGATTTTATTTATACTGACTAGTCTGTACAAATATACGTAGTTTATTTATTATACCAACTAGTTTGTTTAAATTTCTTTATATTTACGCCATGGGAAGAGACGGAAAACCGACAAAGGACAAGATTCTGACCGAATCAAAAGCATTGGTGCTAGCCAATGGATTCGCAGGAACTAGTATAGATCAGATATTGGAAAGAACATCCATAACAAAGGGAGCTTTCTTTTATCATTTTAAAAGCAAAAATGAATTAGCAAAAGCGTTGATAAAAGAGCATGCAATGGAAGATAAAGCTGAGCTGGATCAGGCTTTGGAGAAAACTGAATTTCTCAAAGACGATCCCTTAGACCGGCTTTTGCAATTTGTACAAGAGTTTATCGATATGATGTCCAGCCTACCGGCACCATATCCCGGATGCCTTTACGCCTCTTACATATATGAGACACAAAATTTCGGCGAAGAAATCAATGATTTTATCTGTGAGTCTATTTCATTATGGAGAGCTACACTTGAGGCATTGCTAAGCAATGTTTTAAAAGAATATAATACGAAGCTGGAGATAGATATGAAATCATTAGCCGATTTGTTTAAGGTTATTTTTGAAGGAGCTTTTATTGTTTCAAAAGCTTTAGATGAACCTGATGTAATCGCTAAACAATTAAACCATTTAAAGACTTATTTTGAGTTGATTTTCGAGTCGAAATACTAGATTTAGCTTAAAGTAAATAGCTTGCAACAAGCATATACTTTATTTCGGATAATTACGGCTTAGAGTTTTGTTAAAGAACCTTGAATTTCTCAAGATACCGAGATTTGAGCAGCGGCTTAGTCTGTACGGCGACAGCAGCTTAAGCATAAAAAAAGCCCCAGTTTTGGGGCTAACTTGTCTAGGTTTTATTTCCGTAAGCGGGTTGGTCTATTTTCACCTTGTCCGTATTACGGTTTGGGTTTTTCAGCGGTGCTTTACTGGGGTCAGGATTGCCCTGCCCGTCGGTGAATTGCTCCCGTAGTTCCTGCTCCCGTTCCAGATCAACTTCGCCCACTTCTTTTATTGAGGCTTTGTCTTGTTGGGGAGAGGTTCCCGAAGGTTCGCCTTTAGCTTGTTTTCCAGTGGTGTTGTTATCGCGTTGTGGCATTTTCTAAAAAATTTATAGGTTAAAAAAATGGTTTTCTACCTACATAACCTGCCTACTGCCATATAGTTATTAAAACCAACGTTTGGTACGCATCCAGATGTACATGAGTAGCCCAGCTACTAGCATAAAAACCATTGCTGTGGGGTAGCCCCACTTCCACTCTAATTCCGGCATGTACTGAAAATTCATACCATAAACTCCAGCTACGAAAGTAAGAGGAATAAAAATAGTAGCGATGACAGTGAGTGTCTTCATCACATTATTCATCTTGTTACTAAGCATTGACATATACAGGTTCATTAGCCCGTTCAGAATTTCTCGCTGAGTTTCCATCGTACTAATGGCTTGCTCGAGGTGACTGTATACGTCGCGGAAAAATCGTCGGGTAGCATCTTCTACAAAACTCTCGTCGTTCAGTAGCTTACTAAGGGCTTCACGCAGCGGTAGAATACTTTTACGAAGTTCTACCACCTGCCGCGTATAGAACGTGATTCGTTCCATAGCATCCTGGTTAGGGTTACGGATAATACTATCTTCTAACAGAATTAGTTGTTCGTTATACTCTTCGGTAACGGTATAATAATTATCTACCACCACATCCATTAGAGCGTACAGCATATAGTCTATACCTCGCTTACGAATGCGTCCTTTAGCGGCCTCTAAGCGTTCCCGTACCGGATCAAATACGTCTTTTTGCTGCTCCTGAAAGGAAATTAGAACGTTAGGGGTTAAAATAAAGCTCACGTGTTCTTGCTCAACATGATGCGTTTTTTCATTAAAATTCAGCATTCTGAGGGTGATGAACAGGTAATCATCGTAGTTCTCATACTGCGGTGAAAGTACCGTATTGAGGACATCTTCACTCACAAGCGGATGTAGCCCGAAGTGCTCGCCGATTTCTTGTACTACTGAAGTATCGTGGATCGCACTTACATTAATCCAATTAGCCTGATCTGGGTTGATCTTCGCCAAAGCATCACCAGCCTTACTAAAAGTCTGGTGGTGAAAAACCTTGTCGGTATACTGAAATAGAGTAAGCTCAATGGGTTCCCCTACATTTTTTCCGGTATAAATAAGCGTTCCGGGAGCAGCACCGGCGTGTTTACTAATACGATAGTCCTGACGTAAAAACAGCGATTTTCGAAGGAGATGAATGGGCAGCAACCGGAGGAGTTGCTCCTGAATTTGTCTTCTCATAAACAGATCGGTTACCGGGTACTGCCACGAAAGTACGGAAACCAGATGGCAAATAACATCTAATTTCTAAATCTACCGTATGGTTCTTTCCTATAAACGACCTGCCTACTCAACCATTCTACGATAATCCTAGCGAATAATTATTTTCCGTTGGAGGTTAATGCTACCTTGCTGGATATCTACAAAATATAGTCCGGCGGGCTGTTGTCCCTGTTGATTCAGTTTTATGCCTGACCCCAGTCTTTCAGCGGGTACCTGCCTAGCCTCTAGCGGGCTGCCAAAGAAATCTAATAATTTTACAACCGCGGTAGATCCGGAGGGTAACCCTTCTATCTGAAGATTAATTACCCCTTTAGTTGGATTAGGATATATCTGGATATCCAATACCGATGCATTAATTGAGCCAAACCCATCTACTTCTACGCTAGTAATTTTTGAATACTCAAATTTACCATCGAAGTCAACTTGCCGTAGTCGGTAGTAGATGACTCCTACTAGCGGATTTTCGTCTTTATAAGAATACGACAGTACTGTTGAGCTATTGCCTGATCCATTTATAACCCCAATAGCCTCCCAAGATTTACCGTCCTTTGAACGTTGGACCTCAAAAAAGTCATTGTTGATCTCCGCAGCTGTTTTCCAGTTTAAAAGAACGCTGAACTGCTGAGCTTTGGCAGTAAATTCTAAAAACTCCACGGGCAACACGGAAGGTTCGGTAGTACCCATTGTAATTATTCTTTCGGAAAAAGGAACGTATTCTGGAACATTAGTAGTATTTACAAAAGTGCCTCCACTACCATTAGCACTATGATTAGTACCACCGTAATTATCCCATTCCGAACCGGTTGCATCCCAGACCATTACGGTTAGGGTTGTTACATCTCCCGGAAGATCACCTCCGGCATTCCAGCTTAAACCAATAGCCGATGATACACTTCCTGAAGGGGCAGTTCCAGCGTCATCGGTTACTACCCAATATTCTCCCCGGCTAATACTCTCAATACTAGGATCATCAGTATCGGTCATACTACTCACCCGACCGTCGTTTTGGGCATTTCCTCTAAAGTATTCAGCTTGCCAGGTCAGTACCTCTCCAGTATGGGTGGCATCGTTTACTACTAATTGCCCGAATCGGTTGCTCCTACCCACTGGAAAAGTGAAGCTTTGATTGTCATTCAAGACGGCCTGTAGTGGACCATTAACGTAGCTGGTTGTAGAACCACCACTGGTGGTAGCTCCCGTAGATGCTAGTATCCGTAACGAGTTACCTGCATTGGTAGAAATCCGCCCATTGGTTAGTACCAATTCCTTGGTAATCTCCACATCTTGATTAGCCGAGATGCCTCGGGTGACATCGGCGGCGTTGTCAATAGTCACCCCCGTAGAATTATTGATTTCA
>CAKZPJ010000449.1 GCA_937138955.1 uncultured Flammeovirgaceae bacterium
AACCTGATTGCGCCACTTAAACTGGTAGGTTCCCGGATTGGTGATCTGTATCGGGTAGGTGATCAAAGATGGCGTAGTTCATGCCCCGCCGAATAGTCTGAGTAACCTTCTCAAATATTGCATCATCTGACGAGCCAGAATTGCTTATTCGTCTATTTTGCTTACTACTCTCTGGTTCAGCAGGTATTTCTGTAGCTTTATCTTTCACTGAAGCAGTATCAGCCGATGGCGCAGTTTGAACGGATTCTTCGATTTTCACTGAGCTTTGTACTTCTGGCTCCGATACTTCCACCGATGGTCATCATTTTGAAGTTTATCATCTCGGGAATCGCCGGATGGCAACTCTTCAATCGGAGAATCATCCATGGCAGAGTCACCCCCCTCTTCTGTCAACTCACTATCTTCGGTAGGTACAGACGATCCTGCTGTCGGTACTTGAGTATCCGATTTATCTGCGTGGGGCGAAGCGTCGGGAGTTACCGTTTCTTCTGCCTTTGGCTCTGGAACGGATTGCTGGGCTTTTTCGGAATTATTTCTTAGTACAATTTGCCCATTCACCAATTGATACGATAAAGCGGTATCGCTAAGTACACTATCCAGCACATCACTTAAAGGAACATTCTGCAGGCTTAGCGTTATTGACTGCTCAATGGGTAGCTCATTGTTGAGATAGGCAAATTTTAGCCCATACTGCCCCTGTAAATCAGTAAGCACCTCCTGCACCGTAGCATTCTGATAGGTAGCCGACACCTTCTGCTAAAGAATATCGGCTTGGGGAGGATGTAAACTGCTAAGGCATAGTAGTAGCAGCCCTCCGATTAGAGAGTGTATTGAAGCAATCATTATTTTTTAGTTTTTACGTTCTAAAGATTATTCCTGACAACCTGGTCCACTTATGGTGTAGCGGTTGTCTTGCTGCTGGTACGATACATTGCCAATAGCCGAAAGGGTCGTTAGTACAGCTTCGGGAGAGGCGTTTTCAAAAGTGGCGGTATAGCGACAATTAGCCAGCGATGGTTCCGCCAGTTCCACCGTAATTCCAAATTGCTCTTCCATCTGACGAGCAATTTGCCGTAAATTTGTATTGTTAAAGGTTAACACTCCATTTTGCCAAGCCCGAAAATTAGGATTCGTAATTTCCTGCTTTTGCGCTGATTCCGCGCGTTCAGTTAGTACCGCTTCCTCACCAGGTTCCAGAAAAACTGCATCATCCTGGTTGGTTGATGAAAAGGCTACTCGCCCAGTTACCACCTGCACAGATACAGCTTCTTCGGGGTACGCCCGCAGGTTAAAAGAAGTACCGATCACTTCCGTTTTAGCCGAGCCACTAAAGATAGTAAACCTTTGGCCTTCGGCTTCTTTTACCTCAAAGAAAGCTTCTCCTTCCAGAAATACGGTACGGTTCTCTACGTTGAAGTTATTCGCGTAGCGCAGCGTACTATTACTGTTGAGCCAAACCTGGCTACTATCGGGTAATGTTAATTGCTGTGTTTCTTCCTCGGCGATAGCAAACTCCTGCCAACCGGTTTCAGAAATTCCACTTTGCCAGAGCCAGCCAATAATTAGCAGTAAAGACAAAGATGCAGCAATTCCACCCCACCAAATCAAACTTCGCGACTTAGATTGACGAGTACTATCCGTTGTTTTGACCAAGCTAGTTGCTTGTTGCTCCCGTCGGAAAATAAAACGTTGCCAGCCTTCTTCTACATCTGGCTCATAAAAAGGCTCAGTTCGCTTACTTGCCCGCCACACTTCCTTTGCTTGCTCAACAGTAGTTTCATTTTCCGGACGCGTCTGTTGCCAGTCAGCTAATCGCTTAGCTTCACCTTCGGTTAATTCACCGGCTACCTGTTTGGCGACTAATGTCCAGATATCGTCATCGGGCTTTCCCATGTATCGTACTAACTATTACTATTACCGATAAGTAGTGAGTTACCCTACCTAGCTGAAGAAAAAAACTTTTAAAAAGTTGATTGAAAGTAATCTTTAAGTTGTTCCCGCAGGGTTTTCAGGGCTTTTCCCATGTGTTTCTCTACCGATTTTACTGAGATATTAAGTGTCTGGGCGATTTCAGCGTAGCTTTGTTCTTCAAACCGACTCAACGTAAATACTACTTTACATTTGGGGGGTAATGTATCAATAGCCGCCTGAATCCGATGTTCCGTTTCCTGATAAGCAACTGATTCATCGATGGTATTAACTCCTACCTGATTTTCGTACTCGTCGCTTAAAGTAGTTTGAGGTTTTGCTTTTTCCAGGTAGTTAAGTGTGGTGTTGATAGCAGCCCGGTACAAATAAGCCTTCACTGACTTTTGCTCATCCAGTTGAGTGCGGTTATTCCACACCTTTAAAAATACATCCTGCACTATGTCTTCCGCAACAGCCGAGCTTCGTACCATTTTATTCACCGTTTGGCAAAGTGGCCCGTAGTACGTGCGGAAATACTTTTCTACCGAAGACTCTGGTGATGATGATGGAGGGGGGTGAGAAGCAGGCGATCCATTCGCGGTTAGCTTGCTGCGGATGAACCAATAGTAAATGTGCCAGAGTAGATGGTTCGGTATCGTGCCAGTTATGAGCATATCGTGAGCGGTCAGTTGCTCAACAGCGGTGCAAGTTATATGCCAAGCGTTTTATACATCAATAAAGATACTAATGCTCCGATAAATTGTACGAAACCGAGCAAAATTGTCCGTTTTCGTACATCTTTTGGTGTTCAGGTGTTTGTGTTTTCATGTGTTCAAGTATTTGAAAATGTCATAAATACGTGAATACCGTTCTACGGCAAGCTGAACACAAATTTAATCCCACCAGTCTTCTCCTTCTACCAGATAGCTTTTTACCAGATCCTCGTTAAGTTCTATGCCTAATCCGGGACGGTCGCTGAGTTGAATGTAACCATCCTTTACCATTTCTTGGCCGTAGCCCAACACCTCTGAATCTCCATTTACTCCTTTTCCTTCTCGGTTTTCAGGAGTACTCAGAAATACTTCGTGTCCCAAAAACTCCCGCACTGATGCCGCTAGGTTGGCCGAAGCTATCGTAGCAATGGGGCCCGCTACATTGTGGGTAGCGACGGGAATGTAATAAGTCTCAGCCAGGTCGGCTATTTTCTTAGCCTCCAGCAGTCCACCCGCCATAGATACATCAATCTCGATCATATTTACTCCTTGGTTCACAATGAACGGACGAAAGTCGTGCCGACCGTACAGATTTTCACCGCAAAGAATAGGCACCGGTGATTGTTCGGTGAGTCTTACCCACTGTTTATTGTAAGCAATCGGTAGCGGATCTTCCATCCACCAAGGGCGAATAGGTTCTACTGCTCGCGCCAACCGTAGGGCACTATCAAAATCGAATTCCCAATGGCAGTGCACCGCAATATCAAAATTCCAGCCAACGGCTTCCCGCAGATTAGTGTAACCTTCAGCATTTCGATCTACTTCTACGTTGGAGAGGCGGCGGTTATCTAACTCATTCCAGCGCACCTTGGCGGCCGTCCACCCGCCACTTTGCATTCGTTCGGCGAATTCCGCGCAGGAGCTTTTATCTAGCATGTCTTGAGGACCGGAAGAAACGTACGCCCGAACCTGATCAACATGTGAGCCACCGCCCAAAATTTTATGGACGGGTTGTCCGGTAATCTTTCCGATAATATCCCACAGGGCAATTTCTACTCCGGTAATGGCGTGGGTGGCCATGCCGTGATTACCTCCGTAGTACGATGTGCGGGTGCTCATCTTAAAAACCAGGTATTCCAAATCAAGTGGATCTTGTCCCATCAGAATAGGTTTACATACATTTAGCACGACATCTTTGGCACCCAGTCCATTCTCGTCGTGGTGACACTCGCCAATGCCAACAATACCAGCATCGGTTTCAATTTTCACCAGCGGACTTACCCGAAAATTGATTTTAGTCCGAACGCACTTTACATCGGTAATTTTCACCTTCTGACGGTCAATGGCAGCCAGGGCGTTGAAGTAAGGCAAGAAAGAAGCTCCCGATAAGGATAATGCAGTATTTTTTAAAAACTTTCGGCGATACATGATTCTTTAGTTTAGGTTGTTTGTCAGGTTAATGACCGAGGTCTGTAAACTAAAGATACAAATAGGTAAGCAAATTGTAATGTAGCGGATTAAGGCAAACCCCGCTCGAACAAAAAAAGCAGCCGATAAGCTGCTTCTTCAAATTCTATAACATTGAAATTTACTTAGCTGCCTTCCGACGACCTCGGCGCGGTTTAGGTTCTTCTACTATTTCTTCCTCCTCAACATCAGCTAAAATTCGGCCGGAGTATTCATCAAAGATAATACGTTTGCGCTCTTTGATCTCCACAATACGTTGAGGTGGGATAATGATATTACAACCCTCCGCAGCCCCACGAACTACTTTTACTACCGCTAAGCCATTCGATAAGCTATTGCGCAGCTTCTCATAGTAGTTCAAGAGTTTACGGTCAATTTCACTGATTTCCTGCGCTACTTTTCCGCGCTGATCCATCAACTTCTTTTCATCTTCTTCGCTTTCAGCCACAATGGTCTCCAATTCCTGCCGCTTACTTTCCAAATCTTTCTGGCGCCGGTCGATCAACTCTTTGGTATCATCTACCTGCTCTTTAGTTTGCTCAATTTTAGCATAGGCCTCTTTAGTACGCTTCTCCGAGATTTGAATCTCCAAGTTCTGTAGTTCAACCTCTTTGGTGATAGCATCGTACTCGCGGTTGTTCCGCACGTTCATCTGCTGCTCTTCGTACTTCTTAATTAGCCCTTCTGCTTCTTTAATAGCCGATTTATTGTTCTCAATATCTTGCTCTAGTTG
>CAKZPJ010000450.1 GCA_937138955.1 uncultured Flammeovirgaceae bacterium
GGCAGTACTGCGGGGATAATCTTATTGCTCCAGTCGTTGCTATTCTTTTTTGGTGATGAAATTCTTCGAGAATCCATTTTAGTAGCGTTTCGCGAATACGCTAAAGAGCGATTTCATGCCGAACAGATGCCTAAGTTAGACTTCGGTGAATTAAGGTTGAGCCTACTGGGGGGAACCATTGGTCTAACTGACGTAGTTTACCACAGCGGCCTACCTATTACCAAGGATTTAGATGCTCCTCATACCAACTACCGCGTTTTGGTGCCTACTTTTAACGTAAGTGGATTACATCTTTGGGAAGTGTACCGTAATAATCAGATTCAATTAGAAGAAATCTATTTAGAATCGCCAGAGGTTATTGTAGTGCAGGTTGAAGCTACTTCGCAAACAAATGATGTTTCAGAAGATGAACAGCTGCAACAAATCATCAAAGAGCAAGAAAGTCAAGTTTATAAAATGGTGCGAGAGTACGTTGATCTGTTTTCTTTTAACAAACTAGAGATTGCTAATGCATCATTTTTATTGGATAAGCGGAAAATTCCTATCACACACATTGATACGCTTTCCATCCGCCAAAGTGACTGGTTTGCCCAGCGGGTAACAATTGTACTACAAAATTTTCTCATTGATTCCTTAGCTCTCCAAGCGGAAGATCGGTTACTATTTACCAAAAACATACAGTTGAAACTAGGCGATTACCGCTTCGTGCTGCCCGATAGTAGCTACGCAGTAGTAGCGGATACTTTAGCTTTTTCTACCCAGAACAAAGCCCTCTCGTTTCAAGAACTGGAGCTCACTCCATTGCGAGCACAGGATTCTGCTCAGTGGTATTCAATAGCAGTACCTTTGTTAGAGATGACTAATGTAGATTTACTAGAGATCTATCACGAAAAGACGATTTCGGTGGATACGCTATTGCTAAAATTTCCTCGAGTAAAAGGCTATTCACGAGTAACAGATTCTCTAGAAAAAAGATCTGAACAGTCTTTTTCACATCTATCGAGGCTGCGCCCCGATACATTGTATTCTCTCATAGATAGTCAGTGGAAACAGATTGGTATTAATGAATTTATTCTCACTGATGGGCAGATGCAGCTGTTTAAGGTAGATGCTGATACGGTTTCGTGGTTAGATATGCCTCAGTATTCGCTATCGTTCAATGATTTTCAGCTTGATTCTACGGTTAATCAACGGAAGGTAGATTCGCTGAGCTTTGTATTACCGATGGATAGTATTGAAGGACAGGGGAGTGATATTCGCATCTGGTTCGCCGATTTTCAGCACTATTTTACCGTAGATCAATTCAATATTCAAACCAACCGACGAGCCCACTATGCCTGCAACCTTGTTTTAGATTCGGCTCGAGTACAACCCCGGGTAGACTCACTAGCACTCTTCCTAACCGACTCTCAGCCGCCCAAATTAGGCTACGATATTCGAACTTCCCGAGTGAAGATTTTTGGTATCGATTTGGAGAATTTATCCTTTACCAAGTTTGCCGATATTGATAGCATCAGAGTAAGCCAGCCTGAAGTAGCAATTGCCAACTTCTCTGATATACCCTTTGGCAATCTACCTCGCCAAAGAGCACCCGATGCTTCTGATACGTCGGATATTACCATCAAGCAAATTTTCTATAACTGGAGTCACGCTCGCCTTAATCTGTATCCGGTAGTAGCTCCCAACCGAACTGATGCCTGGCTAGAGCAGATGCTAGTGAAAACCCTGAACCTAGACAGTGGCCACGTCGAGATTATGAAGCTAAACAACCAGAAAGATGACTTTATCAAGATAGCGAACGTAGATAATTTCCAGGGCTACTACGAAAATGTGAGTATCGGTAACGAGGCTCATCCCCTCATTGCTATTGATGACGTGTTACGATACTCAAACCGTGTAGCCGTATTTGCTGATGAAGTGGATATGATGCTAGAAGGAAGCTGGTTTCAATTTCCCTATAATCGCACTAGCGCCGTATCGGGCGGGTGGCTTGAGGCCGGAGAAGTATCTCTATCAACGCTCACAGCTAAAGGTTACGTGCAGAAAGTAAAATTCTGGCCTAATCAATCGGCAGCTCAGTTTTCTCCAAGCCAAATGGAACAAATGGAAATACCTTACTTCGCCATAGAGGGTATTAATTTTGGGGAGTTATACAATCTCCAGGTCGCCAACCTGGATCGAATTTCTCTTATTTCACCTACTATTAAATTGAAAGTAGGGTCGGGCAGAAGAGATCGGAAAAGCGATTTTTCTATGCCTGAATTATACCTGCAAGTAGAACCTTATCTTGACCAATTAGCGGTTAATGAGTTAGAGATTCAGCAAGCAGCCATAACTCTTCAATCTGATAATGATACTCCTGAAGTACGGTTTGCAACTACCTCGTTAGATATAAGTATCATAGATTTCCTTTTAGATCAAGTGACCACTGTAATACCCGAACGACCTTTCTACGCCCAAGAAGCGCGGATAGCGATGGATGATTTTAATTTTAGTTTACCGGTGGATGAAGAAGAAGAATATTTTACCGCTGAGCGCTTTTTATACTCTTCCTACTCAGATAAGCTCACGATTGATAACTTACTTTTGGTAGAAGATAGCGTACATACATCGGATGATACAGCTAATCTGCAAGTAACTCAACTAGCCCTGCATCGTATGAACTTTTTTCGCTACTTCACCGAAAACGAGATGGAGGTAGAAAAGGTAGTTGTGCGCCGCCCCGATATATCTATTGTAACTAAGAAAGGGCAAGCCAAACGTTCGGGCAAACCGGGACGGATACTACAGGCTGGAATATATCCTAAAATTAAATCGGTAACGAAAGGGATTTATGTGAACCAGCTTTCGGTAGAGGAAGGAATATTCTCCTATTTGCAAACCGATTCAGATACGCTACACCATATTCAGGCTGATACGTTAACGCTAAGTGCTTATCAGCTAGCGATAGATTCAGTGAGTCAGCAGCAACAGGCCAAGATGCTTTTTGCCGATAAGGTTGATTTTGATATCCATATCAATAATTATCTGTTACGTCTGCCCCAGGCTCATCAGAGTATACAAGCAAAAGAGATCGTATTATCTAACCAGGATGAAAGAACGTCAGTAGTCAACTTAAACATAAAACCCTACGGTTTCCTGGCAAATACGCTAGCTGATTATCCACAGCAAAATTTAGTATCACTATCTACCCCTTCGTTGCAGATTGTTGATTTTGATGTAGAAAAAATGTTCACTCAGTCTGAGCTAAGTATAGAGCGAGTCAATATTATGAATCCGGCCATTGAAGTTTACCAATTTGGTAGCGACTCATCAGAGAGTAATAGCTCACTGCCCGCTTGGTCGGAGATAACCTCTCCCTACCTCGAGGCTTACAACATTGACAATATCAACTTTACAAATGGTACATTAAACGTTTATCATAATCAAAATGATGATCGGCCCGCATTTGGAGCAGAACGGATCGATCTCAGTTTAATCGGATTGCAAATTGACAGCCTCACGTATCATCAGTTCACATCAAACCCTTCGCTTCCTAATCAGAATATCACTCAGAAATTGCTTCTAGCCGATGATCTGCTCGTTCGAGTTCATGATTACCAATTGGCGCTAAGCGACACATTATACACCGCAAAAGCTGAACAGATTAGCCTATCTACTAAGAATCCTGAACTCAAAATTAGTGGGTTTACGCTGGAACCCCGTGTACCTCGTTATCTCTATAAAGATGCTTTTCCCCTTCAGAAGACTCGGGTAGCAACTCAGATTGAGACTATCCGCTTGAGCGATATTGATTTTGAGGAGTTAATCAAGCAACGGCATTTCCATGCTCATTCTTTAGTGTTAGATAATGTGCAGATTGATGCGTTTAAGGATGCCCGGGTACCCCGCAATGACAATCGTACTTTGCCCATGCATCAAGAAATGCTGCTTGATCTGGGTTTTTTATTGACTCTAGATACTATTCAAGTAACCAACGGGTTCATTAATTATGCTGAACGTGTACCCGATTCCAGCCAAGACGGAATTATCACCTTTGAGCAATTCAATGCCCTTCTGACCAACGCAACGAATCATCCGGCTCGGTTAAAGGACAGTGTGGTTTTCACCATGACTGCCGAAACCCAAGTTATGGGGCAGGGCGAACTTAGAGTCGTTTTCAAGTTTCCGATGGCCAATAAGGAAATGAGTTTTACAGTAGATGGGCTGCTAGATTCTATGGATTTAAAAGCTATTAATCCCATTTTAGAAAACTCGGCTTTTGTTCATATTCGAGAGGGGCAAGCCAACAGTATGCGCTTTTATGTGCAGGGCAATCGGGATCGGTCTGCCGGAGAACTACGATTCAACTATAATGACTTAAATATTTTATTGGTTGATAAAGATAAAGGCCGCCCCGGGCTAGACGAACGAGTAGGTTCGCTAATTGCTAATGCTTTTGTGGTGAAAGCAGATAACCCTAAGGCGGTTTTTTTCCGAGTAGGGGAGGTAGAGCACGAACGCGACCCTAGCCGCTCCGTTTTTAGTTACTGGTGGCGTAGCCTGCTCAGTGGCATTAAATCCAGCATTGGGATGCAACGGGTAGCCGAGCGGGTCCGGGAAGAGGCTATTATTGAGTGACAAATACAAATTTACAGATGTGATCTACATATACGCCTGCATTACCTGAAGACAAGTACAACATTGATTTTGCCGAACGTTTTATTTAGTTCGAGCTTGCCTAGCGCAGCAAACGTAGAAAGAAGTCGCACTGAACGAATATATCAAAAGGAACTTAACCAACGTTAGAATAACTAATGGATCAGCAAGATATACGGTGGTTGCAACGGTTTGACAACCTTAAAAAGGCTTACGCCCGTTTTCGGAAAGCACTGGATGCCCACGAAGCCAACCCCCAGGATGATCTGATTCAGATGGCATTAGTGCAAGCGTTTGAGTTTACCTTTGAGCTGAGTTGGAAAACAGTGAAAGATTATCTGGCATACAATGGCATTAGAAAGCTGACCCTGCCCCGGGATATTATTAAAGAGGGCTTTGCTCACCGTATTATTGAAGACGGGCAGCAGTGGATTGATATGATGATGGATCGTAACTTAATGGCGCATACTTATAGCGAAGAGAATGCCCGGCAGGCGGTGGAGCACATTACCGAACGCTATCAATATGGTTTAGCTCAGGTATACGCTTTTTTACAGACTAAAAAAGAGGAGGTATGAAGTTTGGGCTACCAGATACTACTTACAACCTATTGCAAGACTATTTTCAGCAGCAACCCACTGTTAAACGGGTGATGATCTACGGCTCACGGGCGATGGGTACCTACGAAACTGCTTCGGATATTGACTTAGCTATGGAAGTTAATCTGGATAATACTACCGAAGCGTTTTTTCTTACTGGCCAAATTCAAACCGAACTGGAAGAACTACCCACACCCTACCGCTTTGACGTGACTAACCTCCGTACCCTCAAGCACGAAGGGTTACGAGACCATATTAAACGGATGGGAAAGTTGTTCTATGAACAGAAAGCTCCACGGAAAAAGTAGAAGAGTGCGAAAACTGTTTCACAATCACTCAATAGTAATCAGTGGAGGTATCACCACCTACCAACCTTCTAGTCTGGGTCTATCCGAACTAACCCTTTAGCCTCCGCAATCTTTAGCATATAGGCATAAGCTTCATCGCGCTCGTTACGAATTTTTCCATCTAGCACTGCTTCTCGAAGTGCGCTTTTAATCTCGCCCACTATGCGGGAAGGTTTCAAGTGAAACGTTATCATAATATCTTCGCCAGTAATCACAGGTTGAAAGTTTCGTAGGTGATCTTTTTCTTCCACTACCTGCATCTTTTGCTCTACCCGATCAAAGTTTTGTAGGTATCGTTTCACCCGGCTATGGTTTTTAGAAGTAATATCGGCTCGGCAAAGTTTCATTAACGCTTCAATGCTATCTCCGGCTTCGTAGAGCAATCGCCGAATAGCTGAGTCAGTTACTTCCTTCTTCACCAGGGCAATAGGACGAAGATGTAGCCGAACCAGCTTTTGCACAAACTTCATCTTTTGATCCAACGGCAGCTTCAGCTTACGGAAAATATGCGGAACCATTCGGGCACCTCGGTCTTCGTGGCCGTGGAAGGTCCAACCAGCTTTGGGGTGAAAGCGCTTGGTAGGGGGCTTGGCAATATCGTGCAAAATAGCGGCCCAACGCAGCCAAAGGTCATCTGATACCTGGCTTACGTTATCCAGCACCTGCAGCGTATGATAAAAATTGTCTTTGTGAGACTTACCATCAATCGTTTCTACTCCTTGCAAAGCCACCATTTCGGGAAAAAACTGGCGAAGAAGCTGACTGTGAAATAAAAGCTTAAAACCGTAGGACGGTGGAGAGGATAAAATAATCTTATTTAGTTCTGTAGTAATTCGCTCCTGCGATACAATCTGCAGCCGTTCGGCGTGGTCAGCCAGCGCATCAAACGTTTTCGGCGCAATGTCAAATTCAAGCTGGGAGGCAAACCGTACGGCTCGCATCATTCGCAGTGGATCATCCGAAAACGTAAGGGCTGGATCAAGCGGAGTCCGGATCATCTTGCGTTTAAGGTCCTTCACCCCGTCGAACGGATCCAGCAGGTCGCCGTAGTTATCATTATTTAGGCTTATTGCCATTGCATTAATGGTGAAATCTCGCCGATTCTGGTCATCTTGTAAGCTACCGGTTTCTACAGTGGGCTTTCGGGAGTTGTCTTGGTAAGATTCTTTTCGGGCACCCACAAATTCCAGTTCGTAATCTTCGTGCTTTACCATCGCCGTACCGAAGTTCTTGAAAACTGAGACGTCGGTGGTATGTCCGGCCTGGCTTTTTAGGTTTTTGGCTACCTGCTGGGCGAGTGAGATACCGTCGCCTACGCAGACGAAGTCAATATCTTTGGAGGGGCGCTTGAGCAACAGATCACGCACGTAGCCACCCACCACGTAGGTTTCCCGCTGCATCTGCTGGGCGGTTTGAGCCACCAGCGAAAAGATTGGGTTACTATGGAGTGCTTCCTTCAGATTCATACCTGCAAAAGTAACAACTCTATTGAAGTTATTTCCATAAATCGATACCTTGTAATAGCACCGCGACTCTTTTGAGTAAAAAGTTTGGACGTTTAAGTAAAACAGTTTCGGTTAGCACTGCCTATTTTAAGTCCTATGGAAGTAATCAACACCTACGATTTTACCATCGCTCACCCCGAGACCTTCAAGCAGCTAGCTACTAAGGATTTATTATATGTTTCCTACCGATGTCCGCAAGTAGATAAGTACCTGAAGTTACTCACCCACCTCAATGAAATTGTATTTACACTGGATGGAAAGAAAATTCTTCACCGGGACGAGAAGTCCTGGACTATGGATAAAAACCGAACGTTGTTTGTGAGAAAAGGCGCTTATACGCAGGAGTTGGTGCCGTTGATAAAGGGGTGGGAAAAGTGGGAAGTGCTGGCATTCTACTTCCCTGATGATTTTTTACAGAAAGTATACAATGAGTACCGTGCTCACTTAGCAGTAAACAGCCTGCCTTCTGTTTCAACAGATATGATCGTAGAGATTCATGTAAGCGAAACGACTAAAGCATTCTTCTACGGCATTCTGCCTTACTTTACCCAAAAGGTTCCTCCTTCGGAAAACCTGCTCGAGCAAAAATTTAAGGAACTACTGTATATTATTCTCTCTGACCCGAAAAATGCGGGCTTGTTGGCCTACGTGAAAAACCTGGAAGAACAACAAAAAACTCCCATCTGGGAAGTCATGGAGGCCAATTTTATGTACAACCTGTCCATCGCGCAGTTTGCCCAATTGACCGGGCGTAGCATTTCAGCGTTCAAGCGGGAATTTCGGGAGTACTATCAGACTACGCCCGGTAGGTGGCTCACCCAAAAAAGGTTGGAATACGCTCGTTTGCTACTGGAGACCAGCAGTAAAACAGTAAGTGAAGTAGCCTTCGATAGTGGCTGTTAGAACCTTTCCCACCTGAGCCGTATCTTCAAAGAAAGGTACGGTGCCTCGGCCTCGCAGTATCGGCAGCAATCAGCTTGATTGTAGCTGCCTAATACAGCACTCTTCAGCTACTCTGATACGGTGATACTGAGAAATGCCCGCCCTTTAATCCTCCTCAAGAGAGAGAAATGTCCTCAGCAGGCGGGGGGTAGGGGGTGGAGCTTCCTCCGCACCAAAGAGGCTGTGAAACACTACCCATAAACTTCTCTCACTTCTTAAAGCATCACCAAAACCCACTGTTTCCCGATACCTATCTGCTTGTACGACTCGTAGTTACGAATTCCAACCGGAAAGCAAAACCATTGAACGTTTCAGCAAAACTACCTAATTGGTTTCATTGTAGCTTGGGTTATTATCAATTTAACCATCAAAATTATGAAAGGCATTTTATTAACTATTTTCGGACTGTTAGGTACAATCATTATCGTTCAAGGTCAAACTATCAAACAGCCATCAGATACCATGCAGGTAGTATTAGATAACGAACAAATGACGGTGACGGAGTATGTCAGCACCCCCGGGAAGGATGTATGCGGAGCAGACAAGCATAGTCATCCCGCCCATCTTTCCATTCTACTCACCGACGCGATGGTACAATTAACCGGCGAAGATGGCAAAGCCCAAAGCATTGATTTAAAATCCGGAACCACCTTCTGGAGTGAAGAAGAAACCCACACCGTAGTAAACACCGGAGATGAAGCAGTCAGAGTCTATCTGGTAGAGCTCAAAAAGTAGGCAAC
>CAKZPJ010000451.1 GCA_937138955.1 uncultured Flammeovirgaceae bacterium
ATACATCAACTGATGGATTTTTTTGCCAACTTCGCGCCCGATACCACATCGCGCTAAGTCTATGTTTCAGTTCAAAGAAATTATCTCGGTAAGCCTTATCCTATTTTCAGTTATCGATATTCTGGGCAATATTCCAATCATCATTAACCTTCGAAAGAGAACCGGTACTATTGAGTCAGGAAAAGCGACCATTGTTTCGGGAGTAATTATGTTTGGCTTTTTGTTTCTGGGTGATCGTATTCTGCGACTGTTTGGGTTAGATGTGGCTTCCTTTGCCATAGCCGGGGCATTAGTGATGTTTTTGATCGGTATGGAAATGATACTGGGGGTAGAGATTTTCAAACCTGACCCCGAAAGCGAGACCGATGCTACTATTGTTCCACTAGCGTTCCCACTGATTGCCGGAGCGGGTACCATGACGACACTGATATCTCTAAGAGCAGCTTACAGTTACCCTAATATTGTGGTTGGCATCGTAATTAATTTAATTTTAGTGTATATTGTGCTAAAATCCTCGGTCTGGCTCGAAAACAAAATTGGCAAAGCAGGCTTTAATATTCTACGCAAAGTATTTGGGATTATTCTATTGGCCATCGCCATCAAATTAGTCAAATCTCAATTTGCGTGATAAACACCGGAAACGCTTTATGGCTTAACCGAGGAAAACGAAACATCATTAACCCAATAGTCAGTAGATGGTAACCATGTATACCGATGGTTCTTCGCGAGGTAACCCCGGCCGGGGAGGATACGGTACCGTATTGTTATATAAAAAGCACCGTAAAGAACTTACCGAAGGTTATCGTCTCACGACTAACAATCGCATGGAGCTTCTAGCGGTGATTATGGGGCTAGAGGCTCTAAAAAAAGGCGGCACTGTGGTCGAAATCTACTCTGATTCCCAGTACGTAGTTGACGCTGTGAATAAAGGCTGGGTCTGGAACTGGCAGAAAAAAGATTTTAAGGGTAAGAAAAACGCCGATCTCTGGAAACGATTTATTCCCGCCTACCGCAAACACGATGTGACGTTAAAGTGGATTAAAGGGCACTCGGGTATCCCAGAAAACGAACGCTGCGATGAACTAGCCGTTGGCTCGGCCGATGGAAATGGTTTACTGGTTGATAAAGGATTTGAGACTAGTATATCTCGCAATAAGCAAACAACTTCTGGTAAGTAGGGTTCTTTTTATTATAAACCATTCTACTATTTTTTTAACGTCAGAAACATGAACGAACAAGATCAATATCATATCAATAACATCGCTAACTACATCGGCGAAATTGAGAGCTACGTACAGGGTATGGATTATCCTGATTTTGAGCAGGAAGAGGAAGTGCGAGTAACGGTTATGGAAAACCTTCAACACATTGGTCAAGCCGCCACTTTGCTATCCGATGAATTTACCAGCCAGTTTACTGATGTAGATTATCATGTGCTAGATGCATTTAAAGCAGCAAAGTTTAACAACACATTAGAGAAAGGCTATCAGCCAATTTGGACGATCATCAAGAATGATTTACCTCAATTCCGTGATCTCATTATGACCGAGTCCGAACGCATGGATATACCGGAAGATGATGATTTAATGGAAGACTGATTCCGGCGAACTCCCTCAAAATCTTGTGATAATTAGTTTTTTCGTTTACACGAAGATGGAACTGAATTCTCTAACAAATAGGGTTTCTACCGCTCGTTAGCGAAATACCGATATTAGTTTGCTATCAAATTAAGAAGGTTTATTTTCGCCTTTTTGTGGCTAAGCAGAACTAACGGTTAGTCTATTCACGCTGATACTTTCTCAAGACTGTTCGAATGAAATTACTGTTTTATGTAACCTGTTTTGTAATAACCATCATTCCTCTGATTGGTAATTGCCAAGAAGCCGACCCTGATACCTCGAAAGTTGTGTATCAATCGGATGCACTAGTAATTAAGCAGGTTACGGAAAACGTTTTTGTGCATGTCTCATTTTTCGACACCGAATCATTTGGAAGAGTTGCTTGTAACGGAATGGTGGTTACTAACCAAAATGAAGCAGTAATTTTTGACACGCCCGTTGATGATGCAAGTTCGGCGGAACTTATTAACTGGGTTAGTAAAGAATTGAACGCTAAGATAAATGCAGTAATTGCCACTCATTTTCATGAAGACTGTTTGGGGGGATTGTTCGAATTTGATAAAAACAATATCCCTTCCTACGCTAGTAAAAAAACGATACAATTGGCAAAAGAACGAGAATTCAATATTCCTGGTAATGGGTTTGAAGATTCATTGATGTTGACTGTTGGAGATAAAATGGTGCACACCAGATTTCTGGGAGAAGGTCATACTAAAGACAATGTTGTTGGCTATTTTCCCAGCGAGAACGTGTTATTCGGCGGTTGTTTAATCAAAACGTTGAATGCCAGTAAGGGAAATCTAGAAGATGCTAATGTTAACGAGTGGCCTAAAACCGTTGCGAGCGTAAAAAGCAAGTATCCCAACGTCAAAGTTGTGATTCCGGGACATGGTGCCTCTGGCGGTCAAGCCTTACTGGACTATACGATGAAGCTGTTCCAAGATAAGCCATAGAGTTTCTGATAATAAAACATTCGTCCCTTTGCCAAAGTACTTAAAGGAGCATATGGCTATTTCGCTGTCGTGTGCCTTCTTAATCAGAAATAGTGTTGAATCCAGATTTAACTCAGATATTTACTGGGGAGCGATATTCTGAAACATGAGATTCATAACCTACCTATTTCTTGCTATCTACTTTTTATTCGGTAGTCCTGCCAATGGTCAAACTACCGTTCGTAAAGCCGTATTCATTCTGGTCGATGGAATACCCGCCGATGTGGTCGAGCGAGTTCCCACGCCTAATCTTGACCAAATTGCTCAAGAAGGTGGTTACACCCGAGCTTATGTCGGCGGTGGAAAGGATACCTATTCTGAGTCGCCAACTATTTCTGCGGTAGGCTACAATAGTATGCTCACCGGAACCTGGAGCAATAAGCATAACGTTTGGGGTAACAGTATCAAAAAACCTAACTATCACTACTGGTCTATTTTTCGTTTCATGGAAGAACAGTATCCTCAAAAGAGGTCGGCAATCTTCTCTACCTGGTTAGATAATCGTACTAAGCTGCTAGGTGAGGGGCTGGCTGCCACCGGCAATCTCCAGCTAGACTACCACTTTGATGGCTTTGAACTGGATACTGCGCAGTTTCCGCACGATGAAGACCGGGACT
Source organism: uncultured Flammeovirgaceae bacterium (assembly GCA_937138955.1). GTDB lineage: Bacteria > Bacteroidota > Bacteroidia > Cytophagales > Cyclobacteriaceae > Tunicatimonas. The sequence goes on from CAKZPJ010000451.1 coordinate 3,229, forward strand.
ATATTCGGCAGATTGACGAACACGTAGTGGCCGAAGCCTCTCGTTACTTAAAGAAAGAAGCTCCAGATTTATCTTGGGTCTACTTAGAATATCCCGACGATATAGGTCATCGCTTCGGTGATAGTGAGCGAATGGATGAAGCAGTGAAATTGGCCGACCAGCAGGTAGGTAAAATCTGGAAAGCTGTTCAGCAGCGAGAACAGCAATTCGGTGAAGACTGGCTAATTATCGTTACTACCGATCACGGTCGAGATGCCGAAACCGGAAAGAACCACGGTAGCCAATCGGAGCGGGAGCGCAACACCTGGATTACCACCAATGCTCAAAATTTGAACGATTATTTTCATCAGTACCAACCCGCCATTGTTGATATTATGCCCACGTTGGCTGATTTTCTCAACATCCAAATTCCTTCGGAACAAGTGCGAGAAATAGACGGGGTATCTTTGATTGATTCAATTTCACTTGCCAATCTTACGGTAAAGCCTAATGACAAGCAATTGAAGATCAGTTGGCAAGCCTTAAAAAAGGAAGGGATCGCCCGAGTCTGGATAAGCACCACTACTAACTTCAGTAGTATTGGAAAGGCTGATGAATATAGATTGGTCGGTGAAGTACCCGTTGCGGATCAAAAGTTTATGATTGAGCTAAATAAACCTGTCACATCCTTTTGTAAAGTAGTAGTAGAAGCTCCCCATAATACCGTAAACCAGTGGGTTGTTCCAAGTGGAAAAGCGAATCCGTAGTTGGTCTTACGCAATTTCAGTCCAATTATTAGCAATTTTTAAACTTGTACATTGGTATCATGGGAGGAAATACGCTATTTTACCTCTTAGACCGATATGAAGTACGTTTTATTCTTTTTACCGCTGATAGCTCTCCTTAATCACCCGGAAATACCTTCGGGTGAAAAAGCGTTTGCCGTACATATCGAAGATGCAGTAGGTGATTCTGTTCAGATTGATGTACAGCTCACGTATAATGAACGGCAGCAACCGGAGTACTACTTTTGCCACGTAGAAACCCCGGTTTGCAAAGAAGGTTTATGCCATATTTTGGTGGTAGACCTGTACTGGGATTTACTAGGCAATTTTCATAAATATGAACTTCCGAAGAACCGACCGCTGACTAAATTTGACCATGAAGAGTTTACTGAAGCCGATTACGAGAAGCTCGATAATATTCTAGCTGATAAGCGATCGTTGCTGGGCGAATATGCCTTGGAAGACTTGGTAGATGAATCGACTGAAATGGTATCGCAGGAAGTGGATGCAGTGACCGGAGCGACTATGAAGGCAGTAGAAAATACGGTAGTCAGTGGTGCAGTGTATAGTACACACGCCCTTTGGCACTTAGTGAACGGAAAGATTCCTCAGCGTATTCCGACACACACTGATAGCCTTTGGAGCGATAACATGCTTCGGCAGTTCCTAGCCTCTGATCATTATCCTTACCACTATCATGCCTTAGACCTCCTTTCAACTGAGAAGTTTGCCCAGCATCTTCCCGCAATTGTTCGGCTCATGAACGAAAGTAGCGTTTTTGTATCGCGTTATGCTATAAAAAAATTCCCAGAGGCACTTAGTCAGGATTCGGTTGGGCAAGCGACACTGATTCAGCAATTTTCTTCGTCGGATTTTCGTACCCAAGAAATAATTTTGAATAAGCTGAAAATTGTGCCGTTGCATAAATCAAGTTTAGCTCAGTTAATGGGGCAGTTAGATCAATTGAGTGAGCAGCAGCTAGAGCAGGTATTGGCTATGCTATTAGCAAATTCTGATAATCTTACGGATGCCACTTTATCGCCAGTAGTCTCTTTGCTCGATCACGCAAACCCCGCGTACGCTAAACTTGCTTTACAAACTTTACAACCATTAGCTCAACAATATCAACAGCTTAACAGTGCCTTGCAAAACTATGAAACTACTACCTCCAACCGTTAATGTAGGCCACGCCTATTCTATTGCTTACACGATCTTACTCGTACTAGTATCTGCTACCTGTGTTTTTAGTCAGTCTCAGCCATCGCTGTTGTTCGTAGAAACTGAGTCTTTTACTGAAAAAGGCGGCTGGAAAATTGACCAACAATCCTTTGATGTGATGGGGTCATCTTACTTACTAGCCCACGGTATGGGTCGACCGGTAGCTGATGCCACTACCACTGTCCAATTTCCCGAAACGGGTGCGTATCATGTATGGGTACGCACCAAAGATTGGGCACCTTTTCCAAAGGGACCGGGTACCTTTCACGTAGTCCTCAACAACCAAGAGCTACCTACGGAATTTGGAGCGAGCGGATCGGATGAATGGCGATGGTACTACGGCGGGGAAGTAGCGGTAGAACAAACCAATACGCAGCTTGCTTTGCGCGACTTAACCGGTTTTAACGGACGCTGCGACGCATTGCTATTTACAACCGACAATTCCTTTACTCCACCTAATGAGCCTCAGCAGTTAATGGGTTTTCGGCAAGCTCAACTTGGCCTTACCGAAGAGCCTACTGATGCTGGTAGCTATGATCTAGTAGTAACCGGGGGCGGAATGGCTGGTACCTGTGCTGCTATCTCTGGGGCACGGCAAGGGTTGAAAGTAGCCTTAATTCAGAATCGTCCAGTATTAGGGGGGAATAATAGTTCAGAAGTACGGGTACACCTGATGGGCGACATTGACAAAAACTACTACCCAAAACTAGGGCGTATAGTCGATGAACTGGATAACGGCGATCCGGGCAATGGTAACCCCGATGGCGACCAGTACGGTGATGAACGAAAACTAGCGGTAGTAGAAGCCGAAGAGAATATCTCATTATTCCTAAATACTCACGTGGATCAGGTTGAGATGAAAGACGGTAAAATTAGTGCTGTAATCGGTCGTAACATTGCCACTAATCAGGAATACCGCTTTTCCGGTGAACTCTTCGCGGATTGCACCGGCGATGGTACGGTAGGCTTTTTAGCCGGAGCGGACTACCGCGCTGGACGGGAAAGTAGAGAAGAAACCGGTGAACCACTGGCTCCTGAAGAGGCTGACAATTTTACGCTGGGAACATCGAACCTGTGGGCATCGGTAGAGAAAGACACTCCGTCTACCTTTCCCGAAACTCCCTGGGCTATTCAGTTTTCCGATGAGTACCATATTGACGAGCATAAAGCTGACTGGCAGTGGGAAACAGGTTTTGGCAACTTCAATACTATTACCGAAGCCGAACAAATTCGTGATCATAACCTGCGGGCGATCTACGGTAATTGGTCGTATCTGAAAAATCATAAAGATGGTAAATACGATAACCACGAGTTAGCTTGGGTGGCCTATATTGGCGGTAAGCGAGAATCGCGCCGGTTACTGGGCGATCATATTCTTACCCAAATGGATATTCAGGATGGCGAGATGTACCCAGATGGGTTGGTAACCGCTACTTGGACAATAGATCTGCACTTTCCGCAGCCTGAGAATTCTAAGTACTTTCCAGGCGAAGAGTTCTTTGCGGCAACTAAGCATATCCGAGTGCAACCCTACACCATTCCCTACCGCTGCCTGTATTCACGCAATGTACCTAATCTGTTTATGGCCGGGCGCGACATCAGCACTACACATGTTGCTTTTGGTAGCACCCGCGTGATGCGTACCTGCGGGATGATGGGCGAAGCAGTAGGGTACGCCGCTTCAGTTTGCCGGAAGTATGATGTGCAACCACGCGAGGTGTACGAGCAGCATTTAGACGAGCTAGTAGATTTAGTTTCGGAAGATATGATAGAGGTTCAAAAATAGAGTTTCGTTAACTACTAAACTCAACTAGAGGGCGCAATAGCTCCTGCGTTTCTAATACTGATTTATCAAGTTTTTTGCTGATTTCCCGTAAGCTATCGTATTCTATTTTGCGTTGTCTGCGACCGGAAGGCTTGATAGATTCCTTCACGCGTACTTTTCCGTATTCGGTATCAATCTGCAGGGCGTTGCGGCTAAGCATCTGCTTGCCCACTTTGTAGTAACGTAGTCCAATGGTGGGAGTATGTTCTAAAATAAACTCACAAGCTTTTTCTAGGGACGAGGCACTCGCGAGTACCGAAATCTTTAGTCCGGGTCGTCCCTTCTTCATATGAATGGGCGTATAGTAAAAATCCGATGCTCCCAGCTCCAGTAACTGCTGCTGAAAGTCTGAGCCGAGAATTTCGCTAGAAGTATCATCCAACTGAGTTTCTATCACGTACATCTCAGTTTTCTCGCTGACTTCTTCTGAAGCTAGTAGAGAAACCCGTACTACATTGGCGACTGTAAAATCTTTAGTACCTGGTCCGTAAGCTGACTGTTCTACTCGTAGGGTAGGAGCGGAAAACTCAGGATTTAGGTACTGAAGAATTGCCGCTCCGGTAGGAGTGGTCTTCTCACCAGGTTCATTTCCCTTAAAGGTTGGGATTCCCCGTAGTATGTCGGCCGTGGCGGGAGCGGGTACGGGTAGCACTCCGTGCTGGGTTTTCACTGTTCCGCTACCTACGCATACCGGATCGGAGTAGGTTTTTTCTACGTTTAGTTTATCTAGCATCACGGCGCAGCCTACAATATCTAAAATAGAATCCACCGCACTTACCTCGTGGAAGTGAATTTTATCCAGTGGTATATCGTGTACTTTTGATTCGGACTTACCGATAATCAGAAATATCTCTTTGGCAATTTTTTTAGCATTACTGCTGATTTCAGCCTTTTCAATAATCTCATTAATATGAGACAAATGACGGTGAGCGTGATGCTCATGACTATGGGAGTGGCTGTGAGAATGACTATGCGAATGAGAGTGTCCGTGGTCGTGTGAGTGTTCGTGCGTATGCGTTGTGGAACTTTGATCGTCTGATTGCTCAGGTTCGTTCAGATCAATAATTTTGATATGCTTGCAGACAATCCCATTTTTGTTCACTGTGTTAACTTCTACTTTGCCGTCGGGCAGGTTGAGCTTTTCGGGTAATGATAGTATTTCGTCGTATTCATCAGCCAAGCCGCAAAGCGCGCTCAGTAGCATATCTCCGGCTAGGCCCGCAAAAGGTTCAATATATAATACACTCATCGTTGATTCTATTTTTGATTAAAAGTATGCAGCACCCGAAAGGCTGCAATAGCTGCTCCGTAGCCATTATCAATATTGACAACTGTGATTCCATTCGCACAACTTGCCAACAAACTATGTAGTGCCACCTGACCATGCGCTGCTACTCCGTAACCCACACTGGTTGGTACGGCAATGATAGGTTGAGACACCATTCCGCCCAGCACCGTAGGCAGTGCCGCCTCAAAACCCGCCACTGCGATAATAATTTTATAGGTCTTTATTTCTCCCAAGCGATTTAATAATCGGTGCAAGCCAGATACTCCCACATCTTGAATACGGTGGGCTGCGGTGCCTAGGTAGCTCAGGGTATAATAAATCTCATTAACGACGTAGGCGTCAGAAGTACCTCCAGAAACAATAACTACCTCAGGGTTTGATTTCTTATTTACCTTGTAGTTCAAACCAAATACCCCTGATTCTTTGTCATAAAAGGCTTCTGGAAACACTTCTAGCAA
>CAKZPJ010000452.1 GCA_937138955.1 uncultured Flammeovirgaceae bacterium
ATCTCGATTCTCAAAGTAACGGCTTGTCGTATCTGATTGACCGTATTGTCCAGCACCCGCTTTACGCTCACGTTACCCTTGTTCGGTGCGAGCGCTCTGAGTTGGCTAATCTGGCCAACGAGTTATTGTAGAGGGAATACTATTTTTCCTTATTCTTAAAGCGCGAGTGAATCATTTCCCCCTGCACCTCCTCTGGCTATAAGCCTTTCCTATAAAACCTCGATATGTTTCAGAAAGATCAAAATAGCCAGAGTCTGAAAGCTGGCTAATTGTCAAAAAGGGACTTGTACATGCTTCTTAGTTTGTCTTCTTTCTGAGCAAAATCGCGAATTGATTTTTGAAGAATTATTATGAACTTACTAAATATATTATGTAATATTAGAAGCTGTTTGAGTTAACTCTTCTTGTTTCTTAGGAATCTTTTTCCGCCACTCGTCGGCTTTTTTTCGCACCGTAGCGTAGGCTACGCCACTCAAAAAGAGCCTAGATTGACAAAAAAAATCTCTCCTAATAAATCAAAAAATATAACTCAAACAGCTTCTTAAAATAGTCTTGCTATATACTGCTACACATGCCTTCCGAAAAGTCAATATCTACGTTTGTTAAAGACATATCCCAAAATGACTGTGAGGTATCATTCAGGAAATTTTTTAATCACTTTCATCCCCGCCTGTACGAGCTAGCACTGTACTACACAAAGAATCATTTATCAGCAGAAGAAGTAGTTAGCGATGTGTTTTTAAAAATTTGGAAACAGCGAGCGCGCCTAAACACTATACAAAACATTTCAGCTTATCTGCTAGTAACTACCAAGAATCAGTCTCTAAACTACCTAAGGCATACTAAGCACACACCCAATTTTGTGTATGACCTAGACTATCAGAGCGCACTGGAGGCTTACACCCCGGAAAGTATATTACTGAAGCAAGAATTACTGGAAGCTATTAACCTATCGATTCAAAAGCTTCCAGAGCGATGTCGCCTTGCGTATAAAATGGTAAAAGAGGAAAGGCTCAAATACAAAGAGGTTGCTCAACTAATGAATATTTCTGAGAAGACAGTAGAAATGCACGTAGGTAATGCACTCAAAAAAATCTGGCTGGCAGTAGAAAATTTTCAACAAGAACCTCAATCTACCAATTCCAATATCCGGTCTACTCTACTAAGTATATTAATACTCCTTTTTTTGACTAGCTGATTTCAAACTTTGTTTCCAAACCCTCCCTCTGCTCTATCTAAATAGAGTATTTGTTAATCGTATTTAAAGCTTACCTATCCCCATTAATTTTCTTGCCTAGCCAAACCGAGGCATAGAGAAGACTATCCATAAACAATAATTTTTTTGCCAACCTTATCGATAAAAAATCATATTAATGCGAAATACTCATTTTTAATAGTTGAATTTAGTTTATTCTGTAAAATTAAAAATTTCTTTAGCAATGAGTACAGGGTGCTATCGCATTGACGTGTCTTTATAAGTAGATAGCCAGAATAGGCTAGTTACTTTTTGAAAATATGGAAAGCGAAAGTAGGATATATTCTTTAATTGGTCGGGTTCTCTCAGGAGATGCTAATCAACAAGATCATCAGCGATTACAGCAGTGGTTGGATGAGAGCAAAGAAAACCGAGTTACCTACGAACGTGTTCGCCAAGTATGGGATAATACTCAAGAGAAAGCAGCTTATTCTAATACAGAGCGCGTATACCGTAAATTTTTACAGAAACGAGATAGCATTTCAGTATCTGAAGAGACCCAACCGAAGCCCATATATATAAAAATTGCTCAACTAGCGGCTTCGTTTCTGGTAGTAGCCATAGGCCTGTACTGGATAGTTACAACATCATTAAATGCTACTGACCCGTCGGAGATAGCTTTAACCGATAGTACAGTAGTAAAAGAAAACCCTGCCGGACAGAAGCTGAAAATTCTTCTGTCCGATGGATCTATTGTCTGGCTCAACTCAGAAAGTAAGTTGAGCTACCCAGCTACTTTCAGCGACACCACTCGCCAGCTACAACTTGTTGGTGAAGCGTACTTTCAAGTAGCTAAAGATTCTAAACGACCCTTTGTAGTAACTTCTGGTATACTACAAACTACAGCATTGGGCACCGCTTTTAACGTTAAACACTTTCCTGGAGATTCATCCTCGGTAGTATTTTTAACCGAAGGTAAAGTTAAAATAGCGCGTATAAATGAACCTGACTCAGCAGTACTGCTGGAGCCTGGTTGGGGAGTAAATTTGATTGCTGAGCGTCAGCAATTGCAAAAGTTCGCTGACAATGCAACAAAATGGGCCGGATGGAAAGAAGGCATTCTTTATTTTGAGAACGCCCCTCTAGCGGAGATTACTAGTACTTGCCAACGGTGGTACGGAGTAAAATTTAACGTACAAGGAACACCAACTCAAGATTGGACCTTCACTGGAAAATTCACGAATGAAAGTCTGGAAAATGTGCTAAAAAGCATGCAATACGGAACTGATTTCGATTTTGCAATTCAAAATAAACAAGTAGAACTAACCTTTAAAAGCGAGAGCCTATGAAAAAATCCTTATGAAAAAAAGCCGATGACACTGTTAATGTCACCGACCCAATTCACTCTGATAACCTTCAGTTGGCGCTGAGATCAGGTTATCAGCTATCAAATTGTACATTTAAACGATTCAAATGTAATGAAAAAAAGACTATTACAACAACTGATTATGGCCTCCAGATATATGTTGCTCGGGGTATTTCTGCAAATCTTTCTCACTGGATTACTAGTGGCTTCCAGTACGGATGCTCAATCTGTTAAATCAGTACGCGACGTATATGTTGTCCCTAGTTTAGACTATGGTAGTGTACAGCAGATCATGCAGATCATAGAAAACGAGACAGACTATAGCTTCTCATACTATCAGAACAAAGTCGACTTAGCTAAACAGGTTAACCTAAAGAAGCAGCGATACTCTATTTACAACTTACTAATCGAGGTATCGGCCCAAACTAAGCTTTCGTTCCGTCAGATTAATAATGTAATCAACGTAAAAAACAAGGAAAAGGGTAATCAAACTAATGAAGTAGAGATTATTACAGCTGCTGTAACAGTCAGTGGTCGCGTTAGTGATACGGAGGGAGAGTTTTTACCAGGCATCAATGTGTTAATAAAAGGCAGTAGTCTGGGAACAGTTACCAATGTGCAAGGAAGATATAGCCTAACGGTTCCTAACGAAGACGATATTCTGGTTTTCTCCTCTATCGGCTACCTTACGCAAGAAATACCGGTAAACGGCAGAAGTACGATTGATATTAGTATGACTGAAGACATCCAAAGCTTAGAAGAAGTAGTAGTAATTGGATACGGTGCGGTTAACAGACGTGATCTTACTGGATCAGTAGCTCAGGTAAAACCAGAGGAACTTACTGCTTTCCCGGTGAACAGTACTGCTCAGGCACTACAGGGGCGGGCAGCCGGAGTACAAGTACAATCCACTAACGGAGCTCCCGGCAGTAATCCACGAGTTCGGGTAAGAGGATCTACTTCTATTAACGCCAGTAGCGATCCTGTTTTCGTTGTAGATGGGTTTGTAAATGCAGCCGTTCCTCCCCCAGAGGATGTTGCCTCAGTAGAGATTCTGAAAGATGCTTCCGCTACGGCTATCTACGGATCGCGGGGGGCTAACGGAGTGATATTGATTACTACCAAGCGAGGAAGGAGCGGAAAGCCTAAAGTTAATTTAAATGCTTCTTATTCATTTCAGGAAGATATAAATCGGCTAGAATTGCTAAACGCCGGACAGTACCTGGACTACATACAGGAAATTATACCTGATTACGAATCATCTGGGGCTGATACTGATTGGCAAGACGAAATATTCCGTCCTGGCGGAATTCAGAATTACCAGCTATCAGTATCCGGTGGAAACGACGATATTGGCTACTACATTTCTGGAGCATTCTTCGATCAGGAAGGGGTTATCATAAACTCTGATTTTCAACGCTACTCCATCACTAGTAATCTGGACATTAAGGCCAGCGAACGCTTCAAAATCGGACTTAACCTGTTCGCTCGCCGTACGGATTCTGATGGGGTTAGAACTCAGGAAAGCTCGGGAGGAGCCTCTTCCACCGGAGTAATATCGGCAGCGTACTTATTCAATCCAGATCAAGGAATTTTTGATCAGAACGGTGACTTTACTGTAGCCAAAGTGGGCGATCAGTTTAACAACCCCTACGCCACTGCTACCGCGCGCACTAACCAGCAGCAGACTAACCGAGTTCAGGCTAATACCCGACTCGAGTACCAAATTGTAGATAACCTCTCCTTTACTGTGACAGCTGGAGCCAGCACCCAAAACCGACGCAACGGAGGCTACATTCCTTCTACTTTGGTAGCTGGGCAAGGAGTAGGTGGTTCGGGTACTTTTGATGCAAACACTTTTACTACCTTACTGAACGAGAATTACTTCACGTACTCTAACGAGTTTGGAATTCATAGTATTCAGGGTGTACTGGGTTACTCCTACCAGCACGAACGAAGCGAGTCTTACGGGGCTGGCAACCGGGGCTTTGTAACTGATAACTCTCTTTACTGGGATTTAGAAGGAGGAACCAGCCCCGATATACCCGAATCAAACCTTAGTATTTCGGAAATCAGTAGTTGGTACGGACGGATTAATTACCAATTGGATGATAAGTACATGTTCTCGTTTAACGCTCGGGTAGACGGCGCCTCGCAGTTTAGCAAAGATAACAAGTATGCATTCTTCCCTTCCGGTTCAGTTGGCTGGAACGTTGGTGACGAAGCTTTTTTGCAGGACATTAGTTGGCTGGAAGCCTGGAAACTAAGGGGTAGTTACGGGCTTACCGGAAACAGGGCAATTGGTCCTTACCAAACATTAGCCACCTTTTCAACATTACTTTCCGTGCACGATGGACAAATCGTAAACTCGGTGGTTCCGTCTTCTATTAGTAATAATGATCTTACCTGGGAAACCACCCGACAACTCAACGTAGGTACCGATATTTCACTGCTAGAAGGTCGGATAGATTTCACAGTTGATTACTACGTTATGCTCACCGAAGATTTGCTGTTTCGGGAACAACTGCCTGCCTTTACGGGCTACCGAAATCGTTTGGTTAACTTAGGTAAAGTAGAAAATAGAGGTCTTGAGTTCGCACTTAATTTCCAGAATAACTTTGGCAAACTTCGTTGGGACGCTAATTTCAACTTCTCTACTAACCAGAATAAGATCGTTGAGCTACCCGAAGGGCTAGATATATTGTACCCTACAGCCCCCGGTCACCTTCGCGGAATTAACGACACTCAGATTTTGCGAGAGGGTGAAACTCCCGGATCATTTTTCGGTTTTTTTTACGACGGAGTATATCAGCAAGGAGACAACTTTATTGAAGGCAGCGGCTTTGAGCAAGAGCCCGGAGGCGAGAAGTTCCGCGATATTGATGGCCAAGACGATGGAGGCAACCTCACCGGTCAACCCGATGGGCAACTAAACAACGATGACCGCACGGTGATTGGCGACCCTAATCCGGACTATATCTGGGGCTTTACCAATACGTTTCGTTACAAAGGCCTAGACTTAAATATTTTCTTCCAGGCCTCGCAGGGCAACGACATCTACAACTATACGCTGATGGAGCTAAATAGGCTGTCGGGCGCATCCAATGCTACCATAGCGGCTCTAGACCGTTG
>CAKZPJ010000453.1 GCA_937138955.1 uncultured Flammeovirgaceae bacterium
TACGAAGCCTTCCGGGATATTTTCGCCAATGGGAGCAATTTCATTCTCGAACTGCATATAAAACAGGTTGACTTGCCCTGCCAGCTTTCCCCGATGAATTCGTACTCCAACTTCAAAATCGTTTACATATTCCGCTTTCACCGAGTTTTCATCTTGCACACTCGCTAGGTTGAATTCATTAATTTGGGTAGAACCCAAAATATCAAAACGGGTAGGTTCCCGGCCACTACGCCCAAACGAAGCATAAGCATCAATCAATGGCGTGAAGCGATAGGTTACTCCTACTTTTGGGTTGATGAATGTCCAGGTACGGTCGGGAATACTAGCGGATTGACCGAGAAAAGCTTCATCAGGAGTTAAGTTTAAACTAACTGTGCGAAGTTGCAGATCGGCAAAAAGCATTAGCTGATTCCACTCGTAGTCTACTTTTCCAAATAAGCTAAGTTCATTCTTTTGAGATTGGTCTTGATAATATGGTTCAGCGATGGTAGGAACTACCGCTTCAATATTCTCCCGCTGAAAGGTATACGCGTGTAATCCGCCATTTATGTTGAACTGACCATTATAGGAGGTATGGTTAAGATAGGTCATAAACCCGTAATGGTCATTAAATAACGGATAGTTAAACTGGGTAAAATTCCCATTCTCATCAGGAAAACCAGCCGGAAAGTCGCCTCCCGCACTACCGTAGTACACAGAGGAAACCGAAGAGGTGCGTGGGTTAATAATACGAGTATACTGCAACTGGATTAATTGCTGACCAAAATCATCAATATCGTTTTCCGATACGTAGTTTGTCTTCGGGTCGCGCTCAATGTCGGGTAAGGCTACGGGAAGGTAAGCCAAGTCGTTTTTACTTCTTCCCGTAAAAGCAGTTAGTTTAATAAGGTCTTTCTCACCAAAGTATCCACCCGAAAAGAAAAAAGAGTACGAATCAGAACCGGTGTGGTTACGGTAGCCGTCGGATGTAGTGCGGGAAAAGCGGGTGTAAAACGCCAGATTATTGTCCAATTTCCCAGTTTTTACCTCACCACTGGCTCGCCAAGTATTAAATGAACCACCCGTCAGTTGAATCTCAGCACTGGTTACACTATCGTCCAAACTTACCGATTCAAAATTGATGGAACCCGCGTAAGAGGCCGTGCCGTTGGTGGTAGTTCCTACTCCGCGCTGTATCTGCACCGAAGAGATGCTATTACCAAAGTCAGTAAAATTAGAGAAGAACACTCCCTGATCAATCATATCGTTAAGCGGCACTCCATTCAGGGTCATATTAATTCGGGTCTGGTCAATGCCTCGCAAGCGCATCTGCCCGTAATTGGTCAACCGAGTTCCCGATTCGGAGTAGGTTAATATTGACGGAGTGGTTTCTTCCAGTACGAACAAAGCATCTTGCCCCCCGTACTGCTGCTCAATCGTTTCGCGTTCCACGGTAGTCTGAGTTACCGGAGCCTGCCGATCGGCCCGAATCGCCTGAATTACCACTTCTTCCAGCGAAGCTGAAGGTGATAATGTGATAAGTTTTTCAATGGAACTACCGCTTCCGTTAATTTTGATTTGCTGCGTTCGGTAGCCTACAAAGCTAATTTGTAGAGTGGCAGTATCTTGATTTAGCTTTAGAGAATAGTTTCCATTTAAATCAGCGACGGTACCTTGTTGGATAGATGCCGCTTGAATGTTGGCCCCTACCAAAGGTTCGCCGGAGGAAGCATCGGTCACCGTACCGTATACCGAGGTTTGCGCCCAAACGGATACTGGGAACAAGTAGCCTACTAGCAATAGAGTAGCTAGGATTTTCATAGTACGTTTTAATAAAAATGATCTGTGAAAACGGTTTTCGCTTTCTACTTTCCCTGCGCTGGCATTACCCAGATCAGGTAGTAAGGGTATAATCTCAGCCCGTTATGTTAAGGCACCCCCTTATCTGTGTAGCAAGTAGCCGATGGCTGCCTGCTAATTGAACAACAAAAGTACTGGGTAAAAGTTACGGAAGCAACTGATTTATCGCATTTGTAGATTGTGCTAATCGCTGCTGGCGATTGCCCTGAATCACTTCGGTTGGTTTACTCTTTAATGCTTGTTGATATAGTAAAAACAGTTCGCTACGGTCAGTTTGGTTCTCCCGCAGTGGATCAGGCTCCCAAGGAATATCAGGCGTACAAAGTAAATACAGTTCAACCGAACGCTGCTCAATCTGGTCTAGAATCCACGGATGGCAGCGACCGTAGCGGTATTCGCTCCAGATTTTAATCACTATCAGACTGGTATCACAGATCAGCAAATCAAGTTTATCTTTCGCTGCCTCGTCTTCTCGCTTGACTTGCCCTTTGGCAACTTCCAGCAAATCTTTTTCTTCGTAAGTTCGGTTGAGGTCGTTTAAGTAATCACGGGCATATTCAGACACCCAAGCTACCCGATAATGCTCCGCCAATGCTTTCGCCAAGGTAGTTTTTCCACTGGATTCGGGGCCGGTAGTTACTATTTTGATCATGGTGAAAGCGTTATATTTTGTATAACCTTGTATATTACTTATCTGTCGATAAGCTTGTTGAATTATGAAGAAAAATACAGAGATAGAAGAAGACTTAGGATTACTATTATTGATGCAGCAAGTTGATAAACAAGCGCAGATAAGTGAAGAAGAGTTTCTCAAAGCCCTACGCGAATGAAAAAAAGAATCTGATAATTGCTCATCTTAGGAAATATGTCGATTGTCTATTAAACATTGGCTCTTTCTCCCGAGATAACTAGCGACTTCTTCCACTGCCGATAACCATAAGCGGCTAACCCCAAATACAGAAAATATAGCAACGCCAATAAATACAACTCTTTCATTACGTAAATACCCGAGGCTACAATATCTACCACAATCCAGAGAATCCAGTTTTCCAGCTTTTTCTTCGCTAACATATACTGACCCACTAAACTAAATGCCGTAGTGAAAGCATCCCAGTAGGGCAAATCCGCATCAGTAGTTTGCTGAAAAAAATAGCCAATACCTGCTGTACCTACAATTCCAGCCGCAATAAGACCAATCATCAACGAAGTATTGGTGCGACTTACTCGTAATTCGGACTGGTTTTTCCCGCCGTATAACCACTTATACCAGCCATAAAACCCTAAAATTACGTAGACGATATGCAATCCTAGGTCAGCATAGAGCTTAACTTGATAGAACAGGACTCCACTTAAAATCACTCCGACAATGCCCGTCGGCCAGCCCCAGATAATTTCCTTGGTATTAAAATATACTGCTACCAACCCAAAGACTACCGCAAAAAACTCAATCCAATTCCACTCCATGCTGCAAGCTTACGCAAGAATCTATTGTGAGGCAACCTACTACAGATAGTCAGTTCGATTATTAAAAATGAATCAAATTAGTTAGT
>CAKZPJ010000454.1 GCA_937138955.1 uncultured Flammeovirgaceae bacterium
AACTGCCTGCTGGTCAGTGTGGACAATAATTTCGCTGCCGTATACTTCCACTCCTCGGTACTGTTGCTGAAGCCGTAAGTGCTGTCCATTTAGAGCGTCTCGCCACTGTCGCTTAGTAACAAACTCTTGCGTAGGATTACTAATTTGCATGAGATCGGCTACTTCTTGCAGATAAAAATTGGCGGCCGCCGGAAGATCATTACGAATCCGAGCCGCTTGATTCTTTGATGTCGTGAGTGTACCCCAAATCTCTCGAGGAGGCTCCTGCAAATCGCCGCCTTTTACCTGAAGGTTGAACGACGGTAAATACCCTTTAGCTTTGGTTGATGACTTAGCTAGTCGAGCTGATTTATTTTTAGAACCGTTAATCGTACGGTACTCAAAAGAAGGGTCTTGAGTAGATTGAGTGCGTTGCTTTTTAACCGCCCAAGGAATTGATTGAGCTAGAACTACATTGCTACTGAACCAGCAGCTCATTAGTAGTAAGCAGAGTAGTTTGCGAATCATGGATTTTGAGAAGTTAGTTGTTGAAGATGTTCGTAAAACGAAGTAATGCTTTTGGGAGGGGTAAAGCTTGAACTGCCCCAAGTACACTGCCGAACGGTATCAGTATGTATAGTAAGAAAATAATAGATATTTCCAGGTTCTTGGAAACTAAAGTCGGCATTAGATAATTCCTGAGCTTGAGTAAATACTTGCTTTCGGGTTGCTCTATCTAAGTGAGACAGCGAAGTATATACTTCAGTTAAATTATTATGTTGATAGACTCGCCCGTTTTGCAGTAGGTAGTAGGTGTCTACTTTATTTGCCATACCTCCGCCTTTACCGAAGGTAATGTAGTGCTGGTCAATAGCGTCTGGCTGGAAGTTCGGTCGCTGACAATTGCTCAAAGCCAGTAAAAAACACAGTGATACGAATGGGTAACTTATATTCATGCGGGCGTATGGCCGTTTACATCATTATACCAAAAGGAGGCGGAAGGTTAATGAATAGTTAGTTTAGTCAATGAAAATTTCGGTACATTATACAGAGCAGATACTAATATTACGATACTCCAACATTATGATTAGAAGAAGTATTCCATTAGCGAAAAAATTGGGTGGTTTATGTAGGGAAGTAGTGCAAAGATAGAGAGTCAGAGTTAGCATTGTCTTAACATAATAACTAAGGCATTATCCAATATCCGTTTAGCATGACTTGGTGTATTTGATACATAGCTCGGATATCTTCTAGTGGATTACTTTTCAAAAGTAGCAAGTCCGCCTGTTTTCCCACCTCTACACTACCCAATTTATCTTCTATTCTAAAGAAACGAGCGTTTTCTAAGGTAGCACCTACCAGCACCTGCATGGGTGGAATACCGCTTTCTACCATCAGCTCCATCTCGCGTTGGTACGACCAGCCCCAGTTGGCATAAGAAATATGACCGTGCGAGCCAACAACCATCCGTACCCCTTTTCGATGTAAGTAGCCCGTAATATCCAACATCCGGGCAAAGCCATTGTGGCGTAGCGTATCGGGTTTCTCCTCGCTTAAACGGTACTCAAAAGCCCCGAGAGTAGGGCAGACGAAGGTCTCCTTTTCTATCAAAAATTTCGCTAGTTCATTTACTCGAGTATCGGTAGTATCTAATTTGTTCCAAACTTCGTAGCGCCCTTTTCGCCGATGGTTGTTATCGTTCAGCATTGCCTGACGGTAGGTTTCAGCTTCTTGTAGTGGCAGTAATGTGGTTCCGAATGAAGTGATATGCTCAATGCCATCCAGCCCTGCATTTATGGCATCGCGAGCATCGGCAATTTCTAAGTGAGCAGTCACAGGTATACCGACTTCGTGAGCAGTAGCGCACACTTGCCGAATTAAATCTACCGACAAGCGGTAATAGACTTTTATTGCTGAAGCTTGTTGATCTACCAAACGCTCAACAATACGCTCGGCCTCGACAATATCTTGTACAATATAAGAATTCTTAGGATAGGCCGGTGGGAAACCATCTAGATGAGGCCCGGTAAGATAAAGGCGAGGAAGTGGTAAATCCATGCTGCGGGCTGGTTCATAAGTTCCTATCCATGCACCCGGATCGCGCAGGGAAGTGATACCGCGCTGTAAAAGCTGAGCGGGCATAGAATCACTAACTAGATGAAAGTGAGCATCAATCAGGCCTGGCAATAAAGTGAGCCCTTGAGCATCTATCACTTCGGCGCCCTGGGGTACGTATATATCCTTCTTGCTTCCAACCGCTGTAATAATATTCTTTTTCACAATGACGGTAGCATTGGGTAATGGCTCTTTACCTGTCCCGTCAATTAAGGTAGCTCCTACAATGGCAATGGTTTTATCACCTACCTGAATACTAGTCTCGTTTACAGCTTGAATAGGATCACTTGATTGGGCGAAGAGAGCAAGCGAGATTGTTAGTAGAAGTAGTGTAATTGGGTAGCGTTGAGTATTCATATGAATGCGTTAAAGAATCTATTTTCATTTATGGGAGCAAAGATTGAAACCTCACCTAAATATATTGTGTGATTCTGACTTAGTTCCTATTTTCTCTTGCTTTCTGTTCCACAAAATAGGGCTGAAAAGTATAGGATGAATAAATATTCCAGGGAACATTATTCTGGGGCAAGTGCTGCTTAAACGATTTTTTGAACTGATTATATGTAGAATCACCAGCTAAATTATTCCACTCATGAGGATCAGTGGTATGGTCGTACAGTTCCTCCCCACCATCTTCGTAGCGGATGTACCGGAAGTCATTCGAACGAACGGCGTGATTGTTTCGTCCAAATGTGGTGATAGCGTACCATTCACTAGGGTATACATTCTCGGCGTTGATTAACGGGACTAAGCTGCGACCTTCGTTGCGTTCGTAAGCGGGTAATCCGGTTAACTCCAGCAGGGTAGGGTAGAGGGAAAGTAGTTCAACTGGTTTGTTAACTACCTTTCCGGCGGGAATATTGGGGCCAGCAAAAATTAGCGGTACCTGAGTAGCTTGTTCCCAGAGAGCATGTTTGGCGAAAGTGCCCTTTTCCCCCAACCGGTAACCATGATCGGACCAAAGTACGATAATGGTATTATCGGCGTAAGCGCTATTTTCCAAAGATTCTAGCAATTGACCTACCTGATGGTCTACGAAACTCACGCAAGCCAGATATCCCTGAATAATTTCATCCCAAGAACCAGACTTGATTGCCCATTCGGTACTGGGCATCATCGGTAGATCGTTTATTTTGTGGGCTACGGGGGGTACGTCGTCTAAATCATCAGCTTTGTACGATGGTAATGCTAATTCTTCCGTTGGGTAAAGGTCAAACCAAGGCTGGGGAACGTAGAGGGGGACGTGTGGACGCAAAAACCCAACAGCCAGAAAAAAGGGTTTATCATACTTTCTATCTAATCGTTCTGAGGCCCACTGTACCGATTGATAATCAGGCATCAGTGAATCGTTAGCCGGAAAGGCTCCCCAGTCGGTGCTGGTGCGTCCGTAGTTCTCTCCGCCAAAGCCATCCCATACAAACCGTTCTTCCGGCAGTGGCCCGAACCCTTTAGCGCGCCCACCCG
>CAKZPJ010000455.1 GCA_937138955.1 uncultured Flammeovirgaceae bacterium
GCCCAGCTTTTCTTCGGTGAGGTAGCGGGAAGGTGTAATTAGCCCAATAGTATCTCCAGCTTTTAATCTAGCGGGTTTTACAAGATTGGGTGGCGCGGTCATCTTTAACGATGGAACCAATAGGCCGGAAAAAGAAGCGGCGGTAGCGTTACGAAAGAACTGACGGCGGTGCATAATCAATTTTTAGAAAAATTCGAGAAGATGCTGATAAACTGTTAGCTTTGCGGGAAATTTGTAATCAGCAAGTTAGCATAAATTAAGAAACATGGCAGGAAACAAAACCTTTTCTATGATTAAGCCCGACGCGGTGTCGGAGGGTAATATTGGCGCAATTTTGAAGATGATGGAAGAAGCGGGTTTTCGCATTGTAGCGATGAAAAAAACCCAACTGAGCAAAGCAGTCGCCGGTAAATTTTACGAAGTACATAAAGAACGTCCCTTCTACAACGATCTGACCGATTATATGTCGTCCGGCCCGATTGTAGCCTTGATTTTAGAGAAAGAAAACGCCGTAGTCGATTTTCGCAAGTTAATTGGAGCGACTAATCCGGCTGATGCTGAAGAAGGCACCATCCGCAAATTATACGCTAAATCTATTGAGGCGAATGCCGTACACGGTTCAGATGCCGATGAAACCGCCCAGCAAGAAGGTAGCTTTTTCTTTTCTGAAATAGATCGTTCGTAATCTGTTGTATCGCTTAAAGCTTCCGAAGTCTTTCACCATCAAGTAGAAGGCTTGGGAAGTTTCGCTTCTTAGATGAAAGAAGGAGTATTCTCTACTTAAGCGTCTATCCCTACGGTTGGAGCTTTCTTTTCTTCTTCTTTTTTCTTAAAAAATACCCTTTTTATCCATCTAGGCAAGAAAATTGCGCCTAGCAAGAGATACGGATAGTAGGTGAGCATCCGCCACAGAATATTGGTAACGATGGTGTAATCTTCTAAAAACTCATAAAAGAACTGGTTAAAGAAAAACTCAGCCGTACCGCTACTGCCCGGGGTAGGGGAAACCAGCATCACAATCCACATCATCAGGTGACGGCAGAAGATTAACAAATGTTCGTCCCAACTTACCTCCGCAAAAGCAGTCACCAGACAATTGAGTACGGCATAGCGGGCTATCCAGATTAGAAACGTAAATAGTAAAACAGAAATCCAGTATCGGCCACGTTTACCCCGTAACTGTTTTGAGGCTAAAATTACCTCGTCGCCGTGGTTATTCAAGTGGTGTCGCCATCGCCGGATGAAAGGGATATTACCAATCCGCAGCAGAAACCATTTAAACCCTCGCGGACGAATTAGCAATGCGTAGGCCATAATAGATGTATACACGGCAACCAGGCTGTAGCTTACTAAAAAGAGTACTTGTAAGCTGTTGCCCAACTGTACCTGCATGTCTTCCGAATTGGGAAACAATTCCTGTTTAGAATACAGCAATGCCAGTGGTGACATGACTAAGAAAAAGAGATTATCCAAAATAGCCGTCAGCATCACGTAGGCCAAGGCGCGGCCAAATTTAATACCCTCCTTCATTAGCACAAACACAACAATTGCTGTTCCACCTACTACTGAAGGAGTGACCGCTGAAGCAAACTCCCACAAAATGATAACATAGATGCTGCTCTCCCAGGTAAGATCGTGGTTGGTGAGTACTTTAATCCGATAGACGTAGCCAGTGTCTCGAATCAGGATAACTAAGAAGGCAAGAAATAATGGCCAAAGCTCAGCATCAAATACGAGCTTTAGTTTATCGGCGGTAAAGTCAGGATCACTAATGAATAGATATAGCACAATCCCGAGTCCGATCAATACCGGAACCCATATCTTATTAGGATTAAGCGTTTTAAGAATTTCTTTGGAATTAATATTCATGCCTGCTCCGCATCTTCCATTCGGTATATCCAAAAATTGTTGTAGCCTTCGCCAATCTGAATTGTTACTTCACTGATTTGCAATAGCTCCAAAATGGCTAAAAAGTTAAAAATCACCGCAATTTTATTCGGGTTATGTTCAATAATCGTAATGAAGGAAACATCACTAGATTGTTCGGATAACAACTGCCGAATAAATCTTTTTTGTCCTTCTACTGTGTAAGGGTACTGCACCACGCGGTGGGAGTTATCCTTCTTCTCTTCAGCAAAACGAAGCCACACTTTTTCATAAACTTTCAGCAGTTTGTATAAGTCTACGTGCTGTAGTTCGGTTTCTACTTGTTGCTCCTTTGCTAACGACTGCAATTCATTTATCACGTTCCCTCGCTCGTACTGCTGCATACGCTCTTCTTCCATTGCCGCCAGCTCCTGCACCACTGATTTATATTTTTTGTATTCTAACAAATGCTTAACTAGCTCATCGCGCGGATCTACTTCTTCACCTTCTTCATTTAATACGGGCCGAGGCAGCAACATTTTAGCTTTGATCCGCATCAGCGTAGCGGCTACTAGTATAAACTCACTAGCTACTTCAATGTTCATTTGATCCAACTCATGTAAATAATGCAAAAAGTCATTAGTGATGGTAGAAATCGGAATATCATGAATATCTAACTCATCACGCTCAATAAAAAATAATAGCAGATCAAAAGGGCCTTCAAATAGGGGTAATTTAATTTCAAAACTCACAGTATCATTACTTTATCAAATTGGGTAAATCAGGTTGTAGCCAAGGAACTCGCCAGCTACTCAATACAAATTTATGATATAATCAGGCTAATTCGCTGCCCGTCTGGTGAAAAAACTGTTCTTTTGCATCTTCGTACAATTAATCACAGCTAACCCAATCGCATAAACAATTAAATTAAATGGTAGTTTCCTTACCGTATCATTAACCCACTCACTATGCTGATTAAACCCGGCAACTTGCTATCTACTATTGATAGCCCCGCTAATCTCAAACATTTAACTGCCGAACAACGGGTACAACTCGCTACTGAGCTACGCCAGTATATCGTTGATAATGTATCGGTTTACGGAGGGCATTTTGGTGCTAGTCTGGGAGTAATTGAGCTTACCGTAGCGCTGCATACCGTATTCAATACCCCTTACGACCAGCTTGTTTGGGACGTTGGCCACCAAGCCTACGGTCACAAAATACTCACCGGACGGCGAGATAACTTTCATACCAACCGACTGTACAATGGCTTATCGGGCTTTCCTAAACGTAGCGAAAGCGAATACGATACATTCGGCGTAGGGCACTCTTCTACCTCTATTTCTGCTGCACTAGGAATGGCAATGGCTTCTAAGTATCAGGAGGATGATAAACGTCAGCATATTGCGGTAATTGGTGATGGAGCCATGACCGGCGGGATGGCTTTTGAAGCGATGAACCACGCGGGTGTTTCAGATTCCAACCTACTGATTGTCTTAAATGACAATTGCATGTCGATAGATCCCAACGTAGGAGCATTGAAAGATTATCTGACCGATATTACTACATCGCAAACGTACAATAAAGTGCGAGATGATGTCTGGAAGCTATTAGGCAAGGCAAGTAAATTTGGAACCAATGCTCAAGAGATTGTCTCTAAAGTAGAAAATAGCATTAAATCATTCTTACTAA
>CAKZPJ010000456.1 GCA_937138955.1 uncultured Flammeovirgaceae bacterium
CTATTTTTATTAGCTAATGTACGAGCAACGGTATGCCGTAGAGCGGCAGGATAGCTACCGTACTCTATTTAGAAGGAAGGCGTTCTGGAAGCAGTGAGATTTTGCAACGTAGCATCTTATCCCATTCTTGACACATTGACTACTGGATTGGATGCTGAATTCAAACGCGCTTCGCTGCGGCTCAGAAATCCTCAGGATGCGCCAACAGATACGGAAAGGAAAATTCTGGAGCAGTATCAATCACAGTTGAATAGTAGCGAAGAGCTTTTACCCGTGGTGGAAGTGCTGGACGAACAGCAGATACTAAACGTCAAACCCATTGTGATGAACAATCCGTTGTGCCTTAACTGTCACGGTACGGTGGGAACTTAGATTAGTGATGAAACGAATGCTTTGCTCAAAAGTCTGTATCCGGAGGATAATGCTACCGGGCACCAGTTAGGCGATTTGCGGGGAATATGGAGTATTACGTTTTTTCGAGAGGATATCGTTGCCTATCAAAATCAGCCGCGAAATCAGCCGTTATTTCCAGCCCAGAAAAAAGCTTCTCAGCAGTACGAGTAACAGTCCCGCGCCAAACAGAATGCCGAAAATAGTTTTGTTGTGCTTGGCTAACCACTGTGGTAAATAAATATCAAAGTTATCAGGCTGCTCCTCCGTATACCGGGCAGCCACATCGGAAAAGGGACAACTCCATCGATTTACCAGTAGCACTCCCGTTTCCAGCGCTACTAGCCCAACGGCAATCCAGACGCTTCCTCGTTTTTCGCCGGTGATCCCGACGTACAGCACGTAAAATATGGCGGTAACCATGATCCCCCAAACCAGGGTATGAATTACTTTAATCGTGCGTAACATATTATTGAAACCAAATGATTGCGGACAATGCAAATACTAATATCCCTAGTGCTAAGTAAAAGGCATCGATGTTATCGGCTCCGGAATTGCCCCGGTTCAGTATACGTACCTCCACCAGGATAAATCCGGTAATCATCACTCCGGCCACCATTGAAACAGCCAAGTAGCTTGAACGTAAAGTACAGAATGGTGGCGGCTAGTGAACTTCCCCTCCTCTCCCAATGACCAGAATGAACGCTGGAATAGTATAGTTCTTAAAGGGCGTGATGTGCAGCCACTCCAAAGGGAATTTATCCAAACCTACTAAAATAGCCACCCCTCCGCCAATAGCAGTAAGCGCGATAAATGCGGTAACGATTCCGATAGTTAGGGGCAATATGCTTTCCATAGGTAGTAATAGATGAAGTTATTAATCAGAACGAAGTAGATCGATCACTTCTTGATCACTCACTTGTCCAAAATCTTGATAATACTGTCCTACGGCTCCGAAAGACTTAGGAGTAGCCAAACAGAGGAGCTGATCGGCTTTGCGAGCGGCCTTTCGGTAAGCCTCCCCTGAGGCTACGGGAATGGCCACAATGATTTGCTTAGCCCCCTGACCTCGAACCAAATCAATTGCTCCTAGCATGGTGCTTCCAGTAGCCATACCATCGTCCACCAAAAGCACAGTCTTTTTCTTAGGATCAATCGGTTCTCGTCCGCGCTGATACACCTCGTATTTTTGCTGAATCTCTCGTTGAAGACGGGCGACTTCGGTTGTCACGTAGTCTTCCGGAAGAAGCTCATGCTTATTGATGACGTATCCAGTAGCACTGGCTGAACCGACTGCATACTCCGGATTCAACGGGTGACCTATTTTTTTGACGATCACAATGTTCAACGGCCAGAGTAAATAATCAGCAATATATCGCCCTAAAGGCACTCCGCCGCGGGGTAAAGCCAGCACTACGCTATCTTTTTGCGAGCGATATGAATGTAGCAAACTAAGCAATTGCCGGGCGGCATCTTCTCGGTTTAGAAATTTGTCCATCTTCCCTTCTTCGAGGTGAGCATTATTAAGGGTAAAGTAACAGGCTTTAGTAATCCCTTCCTATGATTTTGATCACTGCATTCCAGAAGAAAGCCTATTAGGTTTGGTCTCAAACAATAAAATAACGGATGTCAGCAACCTAAGACTCTTCGCTTCGAATGATTACCATGCTATGGGAGATAGTATTACCCGGCATTTTGGAATTGCCCTAAGTGCTCACGAAGAGCGCGATTTCGAGGATGGTGAGCATAAATGCCACCCTTTGGTTAGTGTACGCGGAGCCGATGTGTACGTAGTGCAGTCGTTTTACCACGACCAGCAGTATAGTGTGAACGATAAGCTGTGTCGCTTTTTGTTTTTTTTAGGAGCGCTGCGTGATGTATCAGCCCATCGTATTACCGCCATCATACCCTACCTCTGCTACGCCCGAAAGGATCGTAAAACCAAAATTCGTGATCCGGTAACTACGGTAAAACGCCAGGAGTACAGGCTGGGGTAATTCTTCGGAAACGATATAATGCTTAATTGCCTGATCGAGCATATTCTCTTCAGCCAGGCCCATCATTTTCACTAAATAATCAACTATACAGCCCTCGTTGCCTATGTTCAAGACACCGGAATTATCCACGACTAATGGTACCAAACCTACATAAACTGATTCGGCCAATCGGCGAATGAGGCGTACTTCTTCCCGATAGCTTTTTGCTCGAGCCTCCAGCGTACTATAGTTTAGGATGACGTGTCTTACTGGCTTCTTAAGTTTATAAGCGTGCTGATCATTGAGAAATACCCACGACATGTGGGTTTCATGAATCGTCACTTGGCTAGGGCACTCGGGATATACGCTGGGTTGGCTGAGAAAGTCGACTTTTTCCTCTAGCGAATATTGAAGCATAAAAATTATTGTTTTTATTGCTCTTGCATCATATAAACCACCATGATAATAATCAGTAGAATAATCATTAGAAAAAGTATGCGAAGGAATTGTTTCATAACAGATGGAGATTATCTGACTCAAGCTACTATTACCTTTGTCTTACTACAATGCATTAGGTCATGCTAGATGGTGATCTGAATCATCGGTCGGGCGAAGAGTGTTTGCTATTCGCGAACGCACTGAACTCATTAAATAACAATATTGTACTGAGGGTTATCATGTGTTGATTAGGGAGAGTATGACCTCTACTTAATTCCATCTTGCTAGTAGCAGCCACCCGATGTATTACTTTATAAGCGGCTTATAGGATAGGTTTCACTATGCCTTATTGACGTTAACGACGGTAAGGCATCATGAGAAAGCCCTACATTTCTCCAGAGCGTAGGGCTTTTTGAGTGAATGAGGGGGTTAGATTATTCCACTACAACCCGCTTCATCTCTACCATCTGAGGGCTGATGAGTTTTAGGTAATAAGTGCCTTGTCCGAAAGCTTGTAGGTTTACGACCTCTTTGGTTGCCGATGATAAAGGCTGGGATAAAAGTATATTACCGACCCGGTCCAGCACATGAAGCTGTAAAGCGTTGGGATTATGCACCACCTGTACTTCCCCTTTAGTAGGTATTGGATAGACCTGAAAGGCTACCGAAGAACTACTACTGGTGTTCCATACTACCTCAAAATCAGTAGTTAGAATCTGACCTCGTTGGTTTTGGGAAAAAGGAGTGACGGTGAGGGTGTAGTTACCCGTTCCCCAACGTTGACCAAAGTAGCTTCCTTCGGTATCATCTCCGTACAAGGCGTAGGGTGGCTTTCCCTCGCGCTGGGAGTGCGCAATAGTAGGTCCGGAGAGTTCAAAGCGAACAAAGTTCATTGTCTCGGGAGAGGTGTTAGCTCGCACCGAAAAAGGAACATTACCTGTTTCAGCGAGATTGATAACGTCTCCGTTTTGCAGTTCTTGAATATCCTGATTGATGTGGGCATTCACCAATGTGAGGCTCGCTACCTGAAGTTCGTCTACCACCTGGAAAGTGATGAATATTGGAGTGCCTCGCTGAGTTTGACTGAAGGGTATAACGGTTAATGAGTACTGCCCGGCAGGTAAGAACTCACCGTAGTAATCACCCTGCATATCATCACCAAATAGCGTGTAAGGTAGCTTACGCTCACGCTGCGAGTGGATTGAAGGACCAGTGAGTTCAAATTCCACCTGGTTAACTGTTTCGGGGTAGGTATTAGCTTGTACCGAGAAAGAAGTATAATCTGTAGAGTAAAGGGAAATAATATCCCGGTCTTTAAGCTCTTGAATACTTTGATCGGTTTCAGCATCTACCAAAATTAGGCTTTTTATTGATAGTTTGTCTACAACTTGAAAAGTGATGGATAGCGGAGTGCCTCGTTGCGTTCGAGTGAAAGGTGTGGCCGTCAGAGTATACTCACCAGCAGGGAAAAGCTCACCGTAGTAGTCACCTCCCTCTTCATCTCCAAATAAAGCATAGGGCAGTTTTCGTTCGTTCTGCGAATGGGTTAGTGAGCCTGTGAGTTCAAACTCTACTCGGTTGACCTCTGAGGGGGATGTATTTGCTCGAACCGTGAATTCGATATTACCAGTCTCGGCTAAATTGACCACATCACCATTCCGTAGCTCTCGGATATCTAGGTTCGTCTCAGTATTCACCAACGTTAGGCTTTCTACCTCCAATGATTTGCTTTGGGGTACAGTATAAGCCTTAATGGTAAGATCCGCTACGTAAGAAGTACCTTTACCCATAGCTATCCAGGATTCCCCATCGTGACTTATCCAACATTTGTTGGTTTCTACTGGAGCCTTGTAATCTGATGGGATTGGGTAATTAAACTGAGGGGTCTGGTACTTCACTTTTACAAAAAAATCATCCCCAGCCTCAATATCGATAGGAGTAGGTAAATCAAAGGTGTAATAACCAGGTAAGTCATAACTCTGATTATATAGGCTTCCCAATAAAATATTATTAAACTCATCGTATATTTCAATATTGATAGTTCCACGAGAGGCCATAACAAACGTGCCAACCCTCGTAATGGTTTGATCTGAGCTAGCCTCAAATTTAGTCAAGCCGTAACCACTATCCTGGCCTAATCCCCAGTTTCGTGTTAACCCAGCCTTATCATAATAATAGATTTGCGCCCCTGGTTCACGCTCTATTCCGTTTTCAAAGACAGTATGAATACTTAATCTTGGTTGCTGGTAAGCTATATAAAAATATCCCTCTTCGCCCCAGAAACGCCCCCAACTATTTTTAGCAATCCACGCTCCTTTTCCACCTTTGGTAGGTTTATTATCATCCCAGCCAATGATCGCTACACAGTGATAATTATCAATAGCCGAGCCAAAGTATGTATAATCATCTCGATTATAATTACTCCATCCCCAAGGCATGTTGATAGCAATGCCGCCAATATTGGTGATCGTCTGCTTAATTAAGTCTGCATCTGGTGGTAGATAGCGGACATTGGCAACGTAGGCTGGGGAAGGAAGCTCAATAGGGCAATCACCTTCTGTTCTAGCGGTGTAGGGATCATCTTCTTCGCTTACTGGGCCTTCACCTGTTGCTAAATACGCAACAACGGTACTAATCCACCCGCCCACGCAAGCACTGGTATTAGTGCCGCATTGCATTACGTTATCCTCTGACAAATCGAGAGTGCCAAATCCCCGAGTTAGCAAACTAGATTCAAGAGCACCGAAGGTACCAAATACCCAGCAGCTCCCGCATGCCCCTTGGTTTTTAACTGAAGTAACCCGGCCTTCTTCACGTAGATCGAAACGGGAGGGGAAAGCCTGAGGTGCTCTTGTCTTTGTCTGGTAGTAGGCATCAAAGTTAGGTAATATCGGTTCGGGAATACCTCCAAACCATAAGCTATCTTGAGAGGGTGGAAGGATCCTTTGATCTACCATTTTTAGGTATCTAAGATATTCTGGATTTAGTGGGCCTACCTCAGGTTCGATTTGGGCAACAGCCCCGGAGACCGTTAACCCTATCAGCCATAAGAATGTGAGTAATCGTTTCATAAGAATTGTATTTAGGTTGTAGATCACCTTGTATGAATCTATAAAGAAGGGAAATCGAAGAAATTCTTCACTATTATGCGAACTCTAGTCTGTGAGTTTTCCCTATATCATCAGTGATAAAAAGACGAGGTGTAACATTATTCACACCTCGTCTATAGTACACTTTGTCAACGCTTCATCAAGCGAATGTCGGGACAGGGATATCCGTTGTGGGCTACCTTCAGCACATACATGCCGGGTGGGTAACGTTCCATGGAAATAGTGATCTCAGATTGCTGTGTGGGCAATAAATACTGATAATTGTATACTGGGAATCCTAGATGATCGTATAATTGTACTTCTAAAACGCCTTCGGAAAGCTCTTCACTCAATTCTAAGGTTACTGAAGAAGTGACTGGGTTGGGGTAGACCTTCAGTGAGTCTTGATTCGGTAGAATAGCTTCTACTGTAGCGATGTTTTCCAGACGGGCAACGGGAGAAGCAAGTGTAGGAGAGCTATATCCTAAACTGGCTAAAAAGAAACCGTCTTGTTCGATGTCATCAAAAGTTGCCCCCATACCGAAGGCGGCCCGTCCCGTAAGTCGGAGCTGATCTTCGTCTAATACGCTGATGTCCACAGGGGCATCACTTCCCGCTCCTCCGGCAGTTTTCATCCAACGTAGCGCTCCTTTTGAATCAAATTTACTGACAATAATATCTTCTTTACCCTTTGAGGTTAGCATTACCGCACCTACTTGTGTTTGATCGGTAAAAGTCGCCGTTACGTAGCTATTGCCCGCTGGATCGGTAACTAAATCCGGAGCTGTCGTTGATCCTTCAAACCATTGTTTTGCCCAACTGATGCTTTCACTGGTTGCATCTTTCATTAATTTAGCGACAAATACTCCGGTATTCAGCGGGGTTTGGGCTAGTTCACCCATTCCTTCCCAGGATCCAGTTACATAAATACTTCCTTGGTCGTCATGATCAATATCGAAGACTTCAACTCTTTGATCATTATCAATGATATGGGTCTTTATGAGCGACCCTGAAGCATCAAACTGAATGATGAAGCTATCAAAATCATTCCCAGTAGCTGTGGAGTATGTGTCTCCGCCTATCGTAATCGTACCCCGTAAGATGCCTGCTAAATAATTATTTCCCTTGTTGTCAGCCGTAGCAGCATTTATTTCAGCAACATCATTACTAGAAAAGCTTTTTGCCCATAACGCAGTGCCATCGGAGTCAAATTGCACCTGAAAACGATTGCCCGTATCAAGGGTAAAGTCGCCGAACCGGATAAATGAACCATTAAAACTACCACTGAGATACAGGCGATCTTGATGGTCAATTGCTAGAGCTGATCCTGAAGCGAAAGTTCTAGAAAGTCCATTACTTTCTCCTAACCGAAACCACATTAATGAACCTTCAGTGTCGAATTTGGCAATAAACGCATCTTCTTCCCAAAACTGGGATGTGAAACATGAATCTCCAAAACAAATAAAATCAAAGGAGCCAGCCAAGTAGAGATTACCTTGGCTATCGGTTACAGCATCTATAATGGACACTATTCCCGATGAAAAGCTTCTACTCCACAGTCTATTTCCTAGGGTATCGTATTTTGCGATAGTTGCAAAATCAGTAAGGCTCTCGACGGTGTAGCTATTACCTTGGGCATCAGTGGCGAGTACCCGCGTGCTAGCGGCATCATCAAGATCTTTACTCACCCACTGCCAATTAGGGGGAGATTCAAGCGGGGCTTCTTCCAAACCCGCTTTGTAGTTTTGTAGTACCTGGGATGGCGTGAGGGCTTGACTATAAATTGCCACCAGGTGGTAGGTTCCCAACCAAGGCCTTTCTCCTCCGATCTCATTGGCTAGGGCTAGATGGTAGTCATTTCGCCATGAGGAAAAATTACCTTCTCGATCGGAGGTGACTGCCCAGGTACCGTCTATGTAGAGTCTCACCCTACCACTGGCCTCGCGGGTGAAGACCAAGTGCTGTATCCCGGTGGATAAATCAAAATTATAGGGAGTTTCGTCTAGTTCTAATGCAGGTAATCCATTTTCATTGGTTTCCGTGGTATTTAAGCGAGCCAGGTGATAATAATTGTCTTCAAAGTCGGGAAATTTCCAAGCTTCCTGTCCCAGGGTAAAGGCCCGTTGGCGGGTATTACGCGATAGGGTTACAATGCGGGCCGGACCGGTAAGATTAGGATCGGATGTCTCCACCCAAGCCTCTACCGTAAGCTCATTCGATTGCTGACTGGCTTGGATTAGCTTTTTAGCCCGTTTGTTAGATTTGATAACTGTGGGTTGGTCAATGCGCAGCGCTCCTGCCTCTAGCCGGGTGACAGTCGATTCGTTCGCAATCGTTAGATCCAGCGGGTTGCCTGTCCCCGAAACATCTTTAATAGTTTTTCCCGATTCTTCCTGAAAAGTATACAGCACCTGTAAGCCTTCGGTCACTCGTTGAGCCACTGGTGGCTTGGTCGAGAGCATGGCAATGAACGGTCCGCCTTCAAAAATTTTACCATCAAGCCTAGCTGTCCCGATGAATCCACCAATGCGAAGATCATCCTCACGAATAACGTTTATAGCACTAATTCTAGTCCACCCTTCGGAGCTTACTTGTTTGGTCCAAATGTGTTTTCCTGTTAGATCCAGTTTTGATACAATAGCATCAGCATCCCCTTGTTGTTCAAAAATCGCGTCACCTACCGCCACTTTGCCTTCAAAAGTAAAGGCGGTATACAGATAGTTCTGATAAGTTGTAATGAAGCCAACTTGAGTAGCTTCGTAGGGGAATTTTAGAGCATGTACCCATTCAATTGTTCCTTGGCTACTGTACTTGACTATAAAACTTCTTTTTGAAAGGTCAATACCACCTAAGACTCCTTTCCCATCGCTGTAACTTGCCAAAATGTAGGCTTGATCCTGTTGATCTACCGCCAATCCTTGGAGTTGCAAGAGTCCATCATTCTCTAGTTCCTGTGCCCAAACTAAGTCTCCTTGGGCATCATATTTTATCAGGAACCCGTCCTCTTCAAAAGCTGATTCCAATTCTTTCGTAGCGAATGAGTGTTGGCCAAAACGTACATTACCCCGGAATGTGCCGGTAAGGTAGATGTTTTGGGTAGATCCTATCTGTAATTCACCAACACGATGAGCAAAATAGTAATCATCGCTGAAATTACCTGCCACTTTGGCCCAAAGTACTTCTCCCTCAGCGTCGTATTTTGCCAAAAACAGGTTGCCATCGTTATGAGGTAAAGTGAAATTGCCCAAAACAATGTCTGACCCTCGGAAAAAACCACTAAGATAGATTTCTCCTTCTTCATCTAATGAAATATTGGTTCCCCGAGCGTTTAGATAATATTCATCTTGCGTACCTTCTATTAAGCCGTCCCGGAACCATAGTAGATCGCCATTCTCATCAAATTTGACCAAGTAAGAGGTTGGGTGATCCGAGGAATAATCCTGCCCTTCTAGAGTGAGATCATGATAACTACCCGCTAAATAAATATGCCCTTGCTGATCAACCGCTAAGTCGTGGATGCTGTTACTCATAACATCCATAGTTACGGTATCTGCCCCGAACTGCTTAGCCCATAGTAGTTGACCAAAAGTATCATATTTAGCGAAAAAAAGAATATCGTCATACTCACCTACAATATCCCCGTAGAAGAAATGCCCGGCAACGAAGGTATTACCTTGCTCATCGGTGTTGGTGGTAAAGTCTCTTAAGCGAAACCCAGTGCTTGGTACAAAATCAAACTTTTCAATTTCAGTTACCCACTGAAAATCCGGGGCACGCTGTACTAATTCAGAACTTGATGAGGCAGCCCGGTAGTTTTGTTGCACTTGCTGCGGTGAAAGGGCTTGGCCGTAGACGGCAGCTAAGTAGTACGTACCTAACCAAGGACGTTCTCCGCCCACTTCGCTGGCTAGTTCTAGCCGATAGTCATCGCGCCAACTACTGGTAGTTCCCATTCGGGTTTGGCTCGCTACTTCTTGTCCATCGATGTATATCTTCTCAGTACCGTTAGCAGCATGGGTAAATACCACATGTTGTATATGTTGCTCTTCGTACGATTCCCGAGTGCTAAAAGCGGGTGCTCCGTAGGAGTTTGTATAAGTGGTATTAAACCGCGTGACGTATTTGTAATTTTCTGTATTGCTAATCTGTCCTAGCAGTGCCCCGCTTTCGGTACGAGACTGCGATAGGGTCATAATTCGGGCTGGCCCACTTTGATCTGGTTTGCTAGGACGAATCCATGCTTCCAGCGTGATTTCATCAGTAGCCTGACAAGCCTCAATAAGTTTAGTAACTGGTGACTTAGTTCGCACCAAGGTAGGCTCGGTAATTTCCAACCCACCTCCTCGAACCCAACGTACCCGACCTACGTTAGCAATGTCCAGGTTGAGCGGTTCACCTACACCTGAAACATCCGATACAACAGAACCCTCTCCTTCTTGAAAGAGATAGAGCGCTTGTATTCCCTCAGTAACCCGCCCAGTAGTAGCGTTGGACGTAGGCTGAGCAACTCCTAAAAACGTGAAACAAAGGGTAAAGGCAGCTAAACTGAACCAAAAGATAGTGAAAAGGTGGTATACACGTTTCATACTATAATAAACTAAAAATGAGACATAATGTGCTTTAGGCAAGATATTTTCGCCAAGCATGTAATATGAAAGTAGTTAATTTGAAAAGTGGTTGGAATGATTTGGATCATCGTCTTAGAAAATTTTGGTGCAGCAGGGGTTTAAAAAAAGCGGAACTTATCAGCTTTACGAAAGTAGTAAGCTATATTTAACAAATACCAAATTGAAGAGCCGAATCAACGACACAGGCACCAGTAATTGCGAGTATTTGGCAAATCAACTGCAGATGGTGTCGAGATGCTATTGACTGAAGAGGATGAGTGAGACTTTTTGGCCAATTCATAGATGTCATCCAGTAACAAAATATTACCTTGCTCATCCTCTACCTCTAAATCGTAGCGAAAGTTTACGCTAGTCCCTACTGGAGCGGAATTGAAAATAATCCAAGCTGCTCCCTCCGGCGTTCCTACACAACCATTAGAATAGGCTTTGCCTAATGTACTAGGATTAGTGGTTGGGTGGATCATGGAACCGTAGCGGATACCGTTGATCTCGGGTTCCAACCAGGGAATTTGAGGCATCATGGTGCGTCTTCCGTCATCCCGCTGGGTAGTCGTAAACGGCTCACCCGTAACCGGGTCAACAAAGTAGGGATCCTGTTCAATCCGCACAATTTTACCTTTTCCGATAGGAGTACGCAGATCTACTTCGCGCCCGGCCGTTTCTAAATACTTACGCTCATTACGTCCCACTCTCACCGGGAAAGTATGCAGTACTGAGTCGTGCTGATAAATTCTAAGCTTAAACTCAGGAATATTTACATCCAATACTGTAGAACTAAGTCGGTGCTGGATAGTGGTTGCTTCTTTTTGAGAGGGAATACGAAGAATGCTTCCTTGGTGAAGTACGATCATCTTCCGTTGATCGTATATGAACGTATCTTGGGCTATTTGATGGTAGTAATCAGTACTAACTAAAGTATCAATAATCCAGGGGTTCGCCCAAACTAATATATGCTCAGTAAGTGAATAGTCTATCAATGTATCGAGAGCCGTTACCGTGCTATCTATAAACAAGAAGTATTCTTTCACCGATACATCACGCGGTACCTGTATTTCATACGAGACGTGATCTAAATTATGTAAAGTGTCTTTTAGCCGGGTAGATAGCGAGTCAATGGCAGAGAGATCGTTCCTCCTGGTAGTGACTGGAGGACGGACACAAGCATTCAGTAGAACAAGTTCTACGAGCATACAAACTATAGTTGTTCGGATTGTCATATGATTCAAAGGCTACTCAGTGAAGTGTTGGTGGTGATGAGTAAAGCGCTGGTGGCACTTTGGACAGTATACTGCCTGTTCATGCTCCTCTTTCTGAAGATAGCTCCCGGTGAGATTCTCTTCCACAAACTTTTGAATGAAGCTTTTCATCATTTGGTGGTTATTCACCTCTATCTGAAGATCCTTCACCGCATCATGAAATTTATTATCGTAAAATTGTTCCCCCCAGCAATTAGGACATATCGCTTGCGGACGTAATAACTTATATTGTGCTTTGTCAATCATGCTGCGATCATAGCCAAGAAAAAAATAAAGAGCAATGATTTAGATCATCGGTTAGGATACTTAGCCGTAGTATCTTTGATTATATCAAGTAAGGGATAAAAGGCAGGCTAAACACGGCCAGGCTGAGTAGATTTTTTTCTTTGGAAACGGATTGTCCGAAAGGATAACGGGGGAAGAGGGTAGAGGTTTATTCGGTCAGAAGGGGAACAGCGATTTATTGTAGTGCAACCGGAAGCCATAATAACAGTAGCTTGGCGGGTCATAGTTTTTACGAAAATTATGAAACGAAGCGGGTACCTACGCAAGTAGTTGCCCGCTTATTGTTTGTGCTCAACCCAGTTGTATCCCTAAAAAGCAGACTATTTTTAACGCTTCTAAACTAACTGTAGGCTCAACGTTTTCGACAAATTTTTGATACCTTTAGAAAGTCAATAATTATGATGCAAGCAGTCCGATACTTTTTCTTACACTTATCCGTAGCATTATTGCTGGCTCATTCGTTGGTGCCCCATCAGCATGAAGCAGAAGACGCACCACTATCTTTACACAATCATGATGTTGCTACTTCCCCAAGTGTATTTGATTGGATAGCCTCCCTATTTGGGCAAGACTTGGGGGAAGACCATCTGCAAAACTATCGTCCCTCTTCCGAGCTACTGACTGCTTACTTACCGGCTTTATTTAGCCACGATCATCAGGAAGAGTACGATGGTCGGTTCGTTCTTGTCCAGCAACTAGCGTATCTTCCTTACCAAGATCCATCCCCGGATAATCACGCACTTCCCGCCACTGCTAA
Source organism: uncultured Flammeovirgaceae bacterium (assembly GCA_937138955.1). Classification (GTDB taxonomy): domain Bacteria; phylum Bacteroidota; class Bacteroidia; order Cytophagales; family Cyclobacteriaceae; genus Tunicatimonas. Next base: position 12,820 of record CAKZPJ010000456.1, read on the forward strand.
TCGTGGCCCACCTCAGTCATAGTCTATAATGACTCATTTTCCACTGCTTTTACTGTTCAAATCAGGAGAAAGTAGAAGACAATTCACGTATGATCTGGTTTTACCAGATTTCTCTCAGGACATCTCCGTATAAATACTTGGCCATAGTAGTTACTATCTGTCATGATCAATCCCATTATTAGCTTCAGCGTAAAGAACAAGCTCATTATAGTCTTAATGGTGCTGGGTCTGATTAGTTGGGGGATTTACTCCCTCACCCAAATCCCGATTGGAGCCGTGCCGGATGTAACCAATAACCAGGTGCAGGTAATCACTACCAGCCGCAATCTTTCTACGCAAGATATTGAGCAATTTATTACCTATCCCATTGAATTGGAAATGGCCAACATTCCCGGGGTTACCGAAATACGTTCGGTATCTAAGTTCGGGTTATCGGTAGTAACGGTGGTGTTTGAGGATGAAATAGGAGCGTATTTGCCTCGTCAATTGATTGCTGAAAAGCTTAGGTCGGCGCAGGAAAAGATACCGGCTGGGTTTGGCACCCCAACCATGGGACCGATTACCACCGGATTAGGCGAGATTTATCAGTATACCCTGGAAACAAAACCGGGCTACCAGTACTCACCCATGGAACTTCGCACTATTCAAGATTGGATTGTCAAGCGCCAGCTTTCGGGCATTCCCGGAGTGGTAGAGGTCAACACCTGGGGTGGACTGCTGAAGCAGTACGAGGTGGCGGTAAATCCGGAGCGGCTTAACGCCTTAAACATTTCCATTACCGAAGTTTTTAACGCCCTGGAAAGTAATAACGACGTAGTGGGCGGCGGGTATATTGAACGCTTCGATGAAAGCTATTTTGTGCGAAGTGAGGGGCTTATCGGCACAATAGAGGATATTCGGAATGTGGTCGTTGTGCAGCGGGAAGGAATTCCGGTTTTGATCCAAGACATCGCGAAAGTACAATTTGGCTCAGCCACCCGGTTTGGAGCAATTACGGGCAATGGCGAGGGTGAAAAAGTGCTCGGGCAGGTAATGATGCTTAAAGGGGCCAACTCCAATCAGGTAATTGAGCGGGTGAAAGCGCGCGTAGCAGAAATACAGCAAAGTCTACCCGAGGGAGTCTACATCAACCCATTTTTAGAACGTAGCGAACTCATTGCCAAAACCACATCCACCGTAGTAGAAAATTTGGGGTTAGGGGCTTTGATCGTCGTCTTTGTCGTAGTACTGCTGCTCGGTAACCTTCGGGCCGGGCTTATTGTCGCTTCGGTGATTCCTCTTTCACTGCTGTTTGGCATTTCTATGATGAACGTATTTGGGGTTGCGGCCAACTTGATGAGCCTAGGAGCTATTGATTTCGGAATTATCATCGACGGGGCGGTAATCATCATAGAATTCATTGTGTTTCGGTTTACCCAAGAGCTAAACCAGCAGTCTGATGCTTCGGCGATTAAGTCGCAAGCGCTTCGAGATGAAATAACGATCCGAAGCGCTAGTCAAATGATGCGTTCGGCTATCTTCGGGCAGATTATTATCCTTATCGTATTCATTCCTATTCTCTCGCTATCAGGTATTGAGGGCAAGATGTTTCGTCCCATGGCCATCTCTTTTGCTTTTGCCTTGCTTGGAGCCATGCTGTTGTGTTTGACCTATGTACCCATGATTGCATCACTGCTGGTGCGCCCAGAAAAGAAAGAGAAGAGAACGATAGCCGACCAAGCGATGGATGCTATCCGGAAAGTATACTTACCTTCCTTGCACTGGGCTATTCGTCACCGGGTAGTGTCGCTATCCGTTGCGGGGGCAATTTTGGGTGGGGCAGTATTGATCTTCGCTCAAATGGGAAGTGAGTTTGTGCCTACGCTGGACGAAGGTGATTACGTAGTACAACCCGTACTCAAAACTGGAACCTCCTTAGGTAAGACCATCGATATTTCTACCCGCATCGAACGCATACTGCTCGACAGTTTTCCCGAAGTAGAACAGGTAGTAACCCGCATTGGTGCGGCCGAAGTACCTACCGACCCCATGGGAATGGAAGAAACTGATGCAATTGTGAAGCTAATTCCTAAGGACGAATGGACTAGTGCCCAAAGTAAAGATGAGCTAGCCGACCAGATGAAGCAAGCCATGTCGGCAATTCCCGGAGTAGACTTTGAATTCACCCAACCCATTGAAATGCGCTTTAATGAATTGGTCACGGGCGTTCGAGCCGACCTAGCTATCAAGATATACGGTGAGGATTTAGACTTACTGTACAGCTTGGCACAACAGGCGAGCCGACTGATAGAACCTGTGGAAGGGGCGGCCGATATTACAGTAGAAAAAGTGGTGGGTCTGCCTCAGATGCAGGTAGACTACCATCGGCCAAAGTTAGCGCAATACGGACTCAATGTCCGTGACTTAAACCATATCGTCCAGATGGCGTTCGGGGGTAGCGTTGCCGGAACTGTTTTCGAGGGAGAACGGCGATTCGATTTGGTCGTTCGCCTTCAGTCCGACTACCGGCAAGATTTAGCGCAGCTAAAAAATCTCTACGTGGACCTGCCGCGAGGGGGAAGGATACCATTGAGCGAACTAGCCGATATACGCTATGGTACCGGACCTGCTAAAATATCCCGGGATGACACCCAGCGACGCATTGTGGTGGGAGTCAACGTGCGTAACCGCGATCTCCAGTCGCTAGTAGAAGAGATTCAAACAATCTTATCCGAGAATATAGTCCTGCAATCGGGCTATCGTATTCAGTACGGGGGGCAGTTCGAGAATTTACAGAATGCCAAGCAACGCTTGCAAGTGGCTGTGCCCATCGCTCTATTTCTGATTCTATTCTTACTGTATCTGACGTTCCGTTCGCTAAGGCAGGCCTTGATGGTATTTTCGGCTATTCCTCTGGCTGCTACCGGAGGAGTATTATTGCTTGCACTACGCGATATGCCCTTTAGCATTTCCGCGGGAGTTGGCTTCATTGCGCTATTTGGTATCGCGGTGCTTAATGGTATCGTACTGGTAGATTTCTTTAACCAGCTAAAGGAACGAGGAGTACAAGATTTGCGGGAGCGGGTAGTTCAAGGTGCTTCTCAGCGGCTTCGTCCGGTGCTACTAACGGCTTCTGCAGCGGCCCTCGGTTTTTTTCCTATGGCTTTCTCTACTTCTGCAGGTGCCGAAGTACAACGTCCCCTAGCTACGGTGGTAGTGGGTGGATTAATAACGGCGACCATACTAACTCTAGTCGTACTGCCTTTACTATACATCACCTTTGAAAAAGCACAACCTCATGAAGCAACTAATTAATATTGGATTTTTACTGGTAGGGTGTGTCACTAGTAGCCACGCTCAATCCTACATCACTTTGGAAAGCCTCGAACAGGCGGTTTCTATTGCCTGGGAAAACAACGCGGGCTTACAGGCTTCGGTACTGGAGGAAGAACGGCAGCTACAACTACAAAAGTCAGCCAGCTCACTGGATAAAACACAAATCTACCACGCCTTTGATGAGAATAATATTGCCCCTAATGATCGTGCCCTCCGGGTGTATGGAGTTCAGCAAACTTTTCCCTTTCCTACGGTTTGGGGTAGTCGAAAGCGACTGTATCGCCTGAATACCCGGGTGGCTCATACTGAATATCGAATGAGAGAGTGGGATCTGAAACGTAGGGTTTCCCAAGCTTACAGCGAAGTTACTTATCACCAAAACCGGCTGCATCAACTCTTCTTCTTAGATAGTCTGTACGCAGAGTTCCAACAAGCCGCCACGAAGCAGTATACCTTAGGAGAATCGGGTTACCTGGAAAAAATTACGGCTACCAACTATTACCAGCGGATTCATTTGAAGCATTTACAAGCCGAGGAAGCGTTGAGTATGTCGTATGCGAAGCTAGGATCGGCTTTACAAGTCGAAGACTCAATTCAAGTGGCTTACGTCCCGCTAACGCAAATGACTGTGCCCGATACATCAACTGCGGCTCTGGCCTCAACCTACGTCAACCTGGTTCAGCAACAAGCGGAAGCGAACCTTCGTTTACAGCGACAATCCTTGCTGCCGGATATTTCAATGGAATATTTTCGCGGCTTTAACCGGGGGGAGAACGCCCGAGTCTACAACGGTTATTCACTAGGGCTATCGGTTCCACTTTGGTTTGTACCTTTCACTCATCAAATTCAGGCTGAGAAAATACGGGTTGCCCGGGTAGAGCAGGAAGGTCGCCACTACTTACAGCAGCGGGAAGCCCACCGCAACCAGTTACAAGCTTCCCTCAACCAGTACCAGCAAGCTATTCAGTACCTAGAAGAGAGCGGGTTGCCTTCGGCTCAGGAAATGCAGGAAGTGGCCCGTAAGAGCTATCAGTTAGGCGAGATCAACTATCTCAATTACATCCAGATTTTGGAAAGTGCTACCAATAGTCAGCTAGAATATTTGAATAATCTGAACGACTACAATCAGACTTTCTGGGAATTATATTATTTAACCAGTCTACCTTAAGACGACATGGACTTACGAATTTTTATACTGTTCCTAGTGGGACTAATGGCCTGCCAACAACAAAACTTATCTTCTGGCGAAGAAGAAAATGCTCGACCTAGTCCGGATAGTGCATCTTCGGTTTCGTTGGCTTCTTCTCAACTCACTACCGCTGAAATACAACTGGGGGTACTGCAACCGCGAAGTATGAGTGGGATTACGGAGGCTGTGGGCTACTTAGATGCTCCGCCCCAGCATCGGGCTATTGTATCACCGATGATGAATGGCTACGTGAAGAATACCTCGTTGCTGGTAGGGGATCAGGTGAAAAAAGGACAGACGTTGGCCGTACTTACCCATCCGGACTACGTAGCTATTCAGCAACAGTACTTGGAAGAAATAAAACAATTAGACTACCTCCAATCGGAGTACGAGCGGCAGACGGCACTGGATCAGGATCGTATTAATGCGAAAAAGAACCTTATAAAGGCTACATCCGATTACCAAGCTGCTCAGGCAAGAATTGAGGGATTGCAGCAGCAATTAGGTATGCTGGGCTTATCTCCTAAAAAAGTTGAGCGAGGCACGATTACTTCCGAAATTCGCTTGGTATCGCCCCTAAACGGTTATATAACCCAAGTGAATAGCACGATTGGAAAACTGGTATTGCCCGGTGAAGAACTGTACGAGATTATCAACCTAGAGGACCTTCACGTGGAAATGAGCGTGTTTGAGAAAGACTTACCTCAACTACGTATTGGGCAGCCATTTTCGTTTACGTTGACCGGTTACGATC
>CAKZPJ010000457.1 GCA_937138955.1 uncultured Flammeovirgaceae bacterium
GCGGGACTGTTTGCGGTCTATTTCTACTCGAACTAATATAAATCAATTCAATAACCTAAACTAAAATGCTTATGAAACGCTACTATTTACTTTTAAGCGTAGGGCTACTCAGCAGTTTTACACTGCTGGCCCAACAGCAAACAATTACGGGTAAGGTGGTAGATTTGTCTACCGACGAACCTTTGCCTGGAGTTAATATTTTGGCGAAAGGTACCGCTATTGGAACTGTTACAGATGTGGACGGAAACTACCGTTTGGCAGTTGACGATGATGTAACTACACTAGTATTTTCCTCTATTGGCTTTGAAACCATAGAAGAAGACATCAACGGGCGAAGTGAAGTTAACCTAAATCTTTCCCCTGATATTCAGTCACTAAGCGAAGTTGTAGTGGTTGGATACGGAGAACAAAAGAAAGTGAATGTAACTGGCTCTGTCGAAGAAATCGATGGAAGTGTTATCGCCAGACAACCCGTATTTCAGGCTTCTCAAGCATTAGCAGGTCTTGCTCCGGGATTAACCGCAATTCAATCAAGTGGGCAACCCGGAAATGACGGGGCTACTCTGCGAATAAGAGGTACGGGTTCATTAGGAGCCTCAAATAATCCGCTAGTACTTATTGATGGAATAGCCGGAGATCTTAATGGCATTGACCCCAATGACATTGAAAGTATATCGGTCTTGAAAGATGCTGCCGCGGCTTCCATTTATGGTTCTAGAGCATCTAACGGAGTAATTCTCGTGACTACCAAACGTGGTAAATCGGGTGAGCTATCGGTAAGCTATAATGGCTACGTAGGCGTTCAATCCGTAACGGATATCCCTCAGTACCTAGGTGCTGTTGATTTTCTGAGAGTTTCCGGAGCCGACCAACCTGTAATAGATGATTACGCTGCCAATGTTGGCAACGATCCTGATCTCTACCCTGATACTGATTGGATGGACTTACTATTTACCGAAAGTGGTTTCCAGCAGTACCACAGCGTAAGTGCCAGCGGAGGTAGTGAAAAGGTTCGCTTATTAGCTTCATTATCATATACTGATCAGGGAGCAAACGTAAAAAACTACAATTTCAAACGATATAACGGTAGATTCAATACTGATATTAAGTTATCTGAAAAGGTAGACGTAAACTTTGATCTAAATTTTAGACAGGAAAGGACAAATAGACCGAATGGTTCTTTAGAGAGAATTTTTGAGCAAGCCTTTAGAATTGACCCCACACAAGTAGCAATTCATACTGATGGCTCTTGGGGCGATGGTTGGCAGGGAACAAATCCTATTGCTACAGTGAGCGATGGTGGTAATAATACCAATGAAGATAACTACTTTAGAGGACTATTAAGGTTAAACTACGAGCCTCTGGATGGATTGAACCTAACCCTTATGTACGCTCCTGAATATCAGGATGAGTTTTTCAACAACTTCAATGCTATGTACACCACCATTGAGGACTGGCCTACTAAATCAACCCGGCAGGTGCCTAACCGAAATTCGTTGGTGCAGCGTAATAGTCGCTATTTTCAAAACAATGTAAACGTACTAGCCTCATACACCAAATTAGTAGGTGATCATAACTTTACAGTGTTAGGTGGATACGAGTTGATCAAAAATAACTTCAGTACCCTTCGAGCCTCTCGAAATGATTTCATCATCGATCAGTACCAACAACTGGATGCCGGCTCTCAAGAAACCGCCCTTAACGAAGGAAATGCTACTCACTCGGGTTTAATTTCCTACTTTGGCCGGGTCAATTACTCTTTTAAAGATCGGTATTTGCTAGAGGCCAACGTGAGAAGAGACGCGTCATCAAGATTTTCTCCTGAAAACCGGGTAGCAGTGTTTCCTTCTTTTTCTGCCGGTTGGAGGATATCGGAAGAAAATTTCTTCCGGGGCATTAGCGAGCTGGTCTCGAATTTAAAACTAAGAGCCTCTTGGGGGCAATTAGGCAACCAGCAAATAGGGAGTGACTTTCCCTACACTTCCAACATAGCCATTGGAGGCAGCAATTATATCTTCGGTGGTAATTTGATTACGGGGGCTACGCAGAATATTCTGGCTAACCCTATGATTCAGTGGGAAACCACCGAAACCACCAACGTGGGAGTAGATGCGGGCTTCTTTGATAATAGGTTGACCCTAACGGCCGAATACTACGTTCGGGAAACTAAAGACATCTTATTAAGATTACCGATTCCGGCGGTAGTTGGTTTATCCCCATCCACCCAAAACGCCGGAAGTGTGGAGAACAAAGGTTGGGATCTTAGTTTGGGATGGCGAGAAAATAAAGGTGACTTTACCTACGGCATTAACTTTAACGCTTCTAATGTTCAAAATGAAATTACCGATTTATCCGGGGTAGGGCCAATTATTTCCGGAAATACGATTAACGAACTCGGAAGCCCAATAGGCTCAATCTTCGGCTACGAAACACAAGGCATGTTTCAAAATGAGGATGAAATCACTAATGCCCCCACCCAGTTTGGTAGTGTTATTCCGGGCAACATCCGCTACAAAGACCAGTTAACGGTAGATACCAACGGAGATGGTGTTCCTGATGAGGCCGACGGTGTGATTAACGGAGACGATAGAGTAATTATTGGAAACCCATTCCCCCGGATGACATTTGGATTGAATCTTAATGCTGCCTACAAAGGCTTCGACTTTGCCATGACCATTCAGGGAGTGGGCGAACGAGATGTGCTGTTGCAGGGAGATGCTGTTTGGGCACTTTGGAATGCGGGTAAAGTGCAAGATTGGCACGTTGAAGAATCGTGGACACCTGAAAATCCTAATGCTGACTTTCCGGTAATTTCTGCGACAAGCTCAGGAAGCAACGATGCCCGACCAAGTAGTACCTGGGTATTCGACGCCTCTTACATATCACTACGAAATGTTACCTTAGGCTATACCCTTCCATCCTCTCTAATAAATAGAATAGGAATAAGCGATGTCAGGCTGTTTGTATCAGGACAAAACCTGCTTAATCTGAACAGTCTACCCGAAGGAGTCAACCCATTAATCCCTAACAATTCGCGTGGGGCTATTTACCCCATTGTCGCTTCCTACACATTTGGGGCAAGTATAAATTTTTAAGCATTGATTAAGTATGATAG
>CAKZPJ010000458.1 GCA_937138955.1 uncultured Flammeovirgaceae bacterium
TTTAGAAATTGATGAACTAGTGATCGACCTGAAAGCTGTGGAAGACTCAACTAAGGCGCATCGAGAAACAGCACAGCTATGCGAAAATCTAGATAATACTATCTTAACTATTCGGTAGCGAAGCGTATTTTGAGGCACTTGCACATTATCAAGTGATTAAGCAGGCAACACATCGCAATATTTCGGATGCGAAAGTGATTTATGACAACTTACGACAGCGGTTTGAGCGAAAACCGATAGATAGTACCTCTACCTGAATAGTATTATTGCTTTTTACTGAAAATTTCCGAGCCTGATGCTTCTTCATCAGATTTTTTCATTGCTTCCCCTAATATAGAGGGGGTGATCAATTAGAAGAAAAGTGCTAAAAAATCTTGAAAAGAGAAGTAAAGAATGATAGAGCATCTGTATTTAAACATGTACTTTTTTCTCCACGATCACTTCCGTTGGGTTATGTTAAATATTTAAAATAAAATACGGTTTTTACCACTTGAGGCAAATAATAGACGTTTAGCAATGATAATTTAGTAGATTTGCAAAAAATAAGGTCATCAGTTTACTTACATTTTTGCTTATTTCTGTGTAAGATTAGTGTAATATTTTTTATCTTAAGCAGATCAAAACTTGCCTTTTGAAATTTCAGAAGTTATGTTTGTACATAAGTTATTGTTCGGCATGCATACAATCTTTCGAACAGCTTCATTTGGCTAACCTTCAACTACTACTACAGTTAATAGTCACTATTTTTTACCTATCAAATAATTTCTCATCTTATGAAGAACAGTTCTACAAACTATGTAGCGGTGCAGTGGGCTTGCCGATTCCCAAGATTCGGTAAGTGGCTGTTCCTATTCGCGTTATGGGGCGTAGCCTCAGTAGCGCTTGCCCAGGATCGAACTATATCTGGGGCAGTTACCTCAACCGACGGCGGTGCAGCACTGCCCGGGGTAAATGTTATTGTAAAAGGCACAACTACCGGAACCGTCACAGACATTGATGGTAACTATCGGCTCAATGTGCCAGAAAGTGCCGAAGTGCTTCAATTTTCGTTTATTGGTTATCAGGCTTTGGAAGTTGTAATTGGTGGACAGAGTACCATTGACGTAAGCATGGACGAAGATGTGCAGCAACTTACCGAGGTGGTAGTAACCGCCATGGGTATTGAGCGAGAGCAGCGTGAGCTAGGCTACGCTGTATCTACCGTTAATGGAGAAGAGCTTACCAGAGTGCGTTCTGATAATGCACTAAACGCGCTGTCGGGTCGAGTACCAGGGGTGCGGGTTACTAGTCAATCGGGTACTGCCGGAGGATCGGTGCAGGTACAAATTCGGGGAGCGAATTCATTAGCGGGTACTAGTCAGCCACTTTATGTGGTAGACGGTGTTCCTATCTCTAATAATGCCTTTAACGGAAGCCGTAACGATATTATTGGTGGTGGTGCCGACGTAGGAAACCGCGCCGGAGATTTGAATCCTGACGATATTGAAAATATCAGTATACTGAAAGGAGCTTCGGCAGTTGCCTTATATGGTCAGCGAGCTCGGGATGGAGTCGTTATGATTACCACCAAGCGAGGAAAAAAGGGTCAAGCATCTATTCAAGTAAACTCTTCTTTGCGTTTTGATCGTCCATTCCGGTTGCCAGATTTTCAGAATGAATACGCCCAAGGTGATTTTGGTGTATTTGATTCTAACAACTTCACCGGTGGTTGGGGACCTCGTATCAGTGAAGTGCAAGGGCAGAACTTCCCACAATTTCCATTCAATGGCGAAGATCGTCCGTTACAAGCGTACCCTGATAACGTCCGTGACTTCTACGAAACTGGAACTACGCTCATTAACAGTGTATCTTTCGGTACTGCTAACGATATGTTAGATTTTCGTTTAGGGTACACTAATCTTAACCAGAAGGGAATTGTTCCTGGTAACGAGCTAAACCGTAGCAGTTTCTCTATCAATACAGGCGCTCAGCTCACTGATAAAGTAAAGGCTAGAGCTTCGGTCAATTATGTGCGAACTGAAGGTATTGGTCGACCCCGACAGGGAAGTAATGATCCTAATATTGTAGTAAGCCAAGTGAATGGGTTGCCCCGTACACTGGATGTAGACCGCTTAAGAAACAATGTCGTAGACGAAAATGGAGATGCCATTGGTGTGAACGGTAATAATACCGCGAATAACCCTTTCTGGGTAGTAAATAACAACCCCTTAAATAACCGAGTAGAGCGAATCTACGGAAATATTCAGTTGGAATACGATCCTACCGATTGGTTAAACATTATGGGACGAATTGGTACCGACTTTTTTGATGAAACTCGGCGGTCAATTATTCGGAAAGGAACGATCAACCGCTTGAATGGTGAATTTGATGATCGTACGATTTTCCAGCGACAGATAAACTCTGATGTAATTGCTACGGTAACCAAAGATATTAGCAGTAAGATTGGCTTTCGAGGCCTAGTAGGCTGGAACGTAAACCAAATTATCAATGAGCGAACTCGGGTACGGGCTAGTGATTTGA
>CAKZPJ010000459.1 GCA_937138955.1 uncultured Flammeovirgaceae bacterium
GCTTGGGGGAAGACCCTTTGAGATACCCGTATGCCCTCAGCATTGGGTGGGTTATGCAGCGGTGCTAGTACCGATAACTCGTCAATCTTGCTTAAAACCGAATCAGTAATTATTTGGGGGTTGCTATATGTTTCGCCCCCGTGAACTACTCGATGGCCAATGGCGGATAGTTTCTGATTAGTCAACACCTGTTCAGATAAAAAATCAGCAATAATCTCTAAACCATCGCCATGGTTAAGCACCGGCTGGTTCAGCTTTGTCTCATCCGATAAGAACTTAAGGACTACTTTAGCATTTTCTTCACCAATTTTTTCTATAGCTCCCCAAGAGATCTCCTGTTCTTCAGGCATTTCAAAAAGGCTAAACTTAATTGAAGAACTGCCGGAGTTCAAAACTAATACATGCATCATTTGCTATCGTTCATTAAAAAAGTTGGTGTTAAGTAAGACAGAGGCCTCTTTCGCAAACATGACAATAATTCCCCACTCTGTTGTAGATATTACCCACGATTATAAACAAAATTAGTCGTTTATCACTGTTTCACGCTCATTTCACCTTGGCATAGTTTTCCTTTCTGTTTAAAGCGAATTATACATTTTTTAATCAAAACTAATTGAAAATGAGAAAGATACTATTAACCGCAGGATTGGCGACGGCTGTAATTTTTGGAGTGCAGGCGCAGGAGTCCCCTAATGAAACAAAAAAAGAAAAACAGCTTCCGCAAGAAGAAATGATTGAAGCTCGCGGTGATGTTGTTGAAGAAACATATGAATCAGAAGATAATATGCAACGAACTAGTGCTGAGGCTACTTTTGGCTCTGAGGACTTAGCCAGCATCAATGAGGCTGACTTACCCAAAGAGGTAATGAAAAACTTTGAGAACAGCGACTTCAGCCAAGGTTCTCTTGACCGTGCTTACGAAATAGATGGTGCGGCCATGCCTCAGATATTAGAGGCAAGAGCTAATCTATCAATGTATGCAGGAGAGCAACTTCCTGAGAAGTTATATATTTTGCATGTAAGTAATGATCAAGGGAAAGGCATTCTTTACATTGGTAACGAAGGTGAATCTATTGCTGAAGAAGAAATCTTAAACGATGATGCAACGGACTTTTTCGGCGAAGCAGGTGAAGAAACTGCAAATGGAATAGAAAAAACAGCTTATGAAACCAAAAAAGCTGTTGAGAATGCAGACTATGAGATGGAAGAGGCTGATAATGGAACTGAGAATTCCGTAGAGAGTGCTGCGTATAAATCTGAAGAGGCAATGGAAAAAACATCTAACGAAATTGAAAATGCCACTGAAAGAACTGAAGCAAAAGTAGCAGAAGCAACTTATGAGACTGAGAATGCTATAGAAAGTTCTGCTACTCAAACCAAAGAAGGATGGAGCGAGGCTAAAGTAGAAGAAGCGACTACAGAAACGGAAGCTTTTGTGGAAGGTACTGCTACCGAAGCTAATCACGAAACGAACGAAGCTGCTCAAGAAGTAGATGAAGAGACTACCGAGATGACTCAGGCGGTTGAGTACAAAACAAGTGAAGCTGCTGAAGCGGTTGAAGAAACTGTTGAGCAAGCCGAAGAAAATGTAGAGAACGCCGTTGAAAATACTGATGAAGCAATTGAAGAGTCGGTAGAAAGTGATGCTTATACTAAAAATGTAGAGATGAAAAATTCATCATCATCGTTTAACTCGAAAGATATGTCAATGATCAATAAATCTGATCTTCCCCAACTAGTGAAGGATGGTTTCAGTAACAGTGCCTTTGGCCAGGGAACCATTGAAAAGGTATATGAGATGACCGGTTCAGTTGTTGGTCAAATTTTACAAGATCGCGTTGCCATGTCCATTTATGCAGGAGAGCAGTTACCTGAAACATTGTACCAAATACAAGTTTCAAATGATAATGGTGCTGGCGTACTTTATATAGGAGACGATGGAGAAATCATCGCATCTGAAAATCTATAATAAACCAGATAGTAATCCGAAAAGCTCTGACCAAAGGTTGGAGCTTTTTTTATGTCTACTCAGCAATATTCTGCGCCTGAATAGCGGTAATGACTACCGTATTAACAATATCGGTTACGGTACAACCTCGGCTTAAATCGTTAACTGGCTTTTTCAAACCCTGTAGTATTGGCCCAATTGCTACTGCCCCAGTTTCTCGCTGCACTGCCTTGTAAGTGTTATTACCAGTATTAAGGTCAGGAAAAATAAGTACTGTCGCGTAACCAGCCACTTCTGAACCTGGAATTTTCTTAATTCCTACTTCCTTATCTACCGCAGCATCGTACTGAATTGGCCCTTCTACTTTCAAATCTGGCATTCTCCCCTTTACTATTTCAGTGGCTTGCCGTACTCGATCCACATCTTCTCCCTGACCCGACGAACCTGATGAGTAAGAAAGCATAGCGATTTTAGGTTCTACTCCAAAAGCTTCACTGGTTTGGGCGGAAGAAATAGCAATTTCCGCGAGTTCCTCTGCATTTGGATTAGGATTAATGGCACAGTCACCGTAAACCAATATCCGGTCGGGCAAGGCCATAAAAAATACGGAAGACACTAACGAAACATTGGGTTTGGTTTTAATCAGTTGTAAAGCGGGTCGTATAGTATGTTGCGTTGTATGAGCGGCTCCGGAAACCATACCGTCAGCCAAGCCTTCCAGCACCATCATAGTTCCAAAATACGAAACGTCAACCACAGTATCTCGAGCAATATCCATATTAGCCCCTTTATGCTTACGAAGCTCCACAAAGCGTTCAGCAAATTGCTGAGTCTGGTCAGCTTTAGCAGGATTTAGCAACTGTAGCTGATCTGGCTGCATATCTAACCCTAACCTACCAATGGTATTTCTAATCTCATCAACATCTCCTAAAATCGTCAAATCTACAATTTCTTGCTTTAAGAGAATTTCAGCAGCCCGAAGAATTCGTTCATCACTACCCTCAGGTAAAACAATCCGTTTTTTCCTAGATTTTGCTCGTTGAATCAGCGTATACTGAAACATTCGGGGAGTCATACCCCGCCGCTTTACGCTACTCACTTTTTCCTGAAGAACTTGGGTATCTATGTATTTTTCAAATAGCTGTTTGCTAATTCGGATTTTATTATCGCTTTCAGGGGTGATGTATGAAGATATTTTATCAATCTTAGAAACAGTCTCGTAAGTATTGGCCTCTACCGACAAAATTGGAACAATATCAGAAATACCATCCAATACCTTAGCGATTGGTTCTTCGGGAATAAACTTAGTGGTGAGAAGTATCCCGGCAATATCTGGATAATTTTTGGACTGGTGCGCTTGCAATACACTTAAAATAATATCTCCCCGATCACCCGGAGTGATCACTAAACATTGTTCGGTAATGTGGGGTAGATAATGCTGTAATTGGGTAGCAGCTACGGAATAGCGAAAAGTTTGCCGGTCTAGTTGTCCTTTACCGTAAAGAATGTCAGCCTGTAAATGTTCTTTAACCTCATCTAGTGTTGGGCTCTGTAAGGTTTTGTTACTGGGAATAACCCCTAGCACCACTTCTTTCTTAGGTATGCGATTACGCAATCCCAGCAGTAGTTCGTGGGCAAGCGCAGGTTGGGTACGATTAATAATCACTGACACTACCTCACACTCACTTTCAACAAATGATTCGTACGTGATCTGCACCGGGCTTAGTATATCCTCAATTGTAGAAAAATGATCGGCACGAGCGAGTAGAAGTACCGGACAGCCTAAGTTCTTGGCAAAATCTACGTTAATATTAAAGTCTAGAGTAGCATTTTCGTCGGTGAAGTCACTGCCTTCACAAAGGACAAAATCACATTTCTCTTCCAAGGCCTTATACTTTTCAATTACCTGGTCGAGCAATTGATCATATTTTCCTGCTAAGATTAATTCTCGGGCCTCTTTGCGGTGATAACCGTAAGATTCTTCATAAGATTGCTTGAGCTGAAAATGCTCTAGCAAAAGATGAATATTTTTATCTTTATGATCGCCATTCCCACTAATTAGTGGGCGAAAAATACCTACTCGCTCAGTTTTACGGAGAACTAATTCCAGAACGCCTAAGCATACCAGTGACTTACCTGAATGAGCTTCAGTAGTAGTAACGTACAGAGAACTTGCCATTATATTCTTGGTGGTTTAACACTGCAAATGTCGAACACGACACTTGGTTCTCCAACCAATTATCAAGTTTTCTGTTTCTTCTTTTCAGCGGCGGGGAATAGAATATTATTCAATATGAGACGATAGCCTGGCGAGTTGGGATGCAACCGTAAATCAGTGGGCTGCTCACCAATATTATGTTGGTAATCTTCCGGGTCGTGCCCTCCGTAAAATGTCCAGAATCCTCGTCCGTACTCTCCATGAATATATTTGACCTCATGAGCTTCGCGGTTTTCGCCCAGTACCACTACATTCGGTCGCAGATGATCTTTTCTGAAAGCAGTGGTCGCCCCTAAAAACCCCTTAATTGTCGTCTCGTGATTTTGAGTAAGCATTGTTGGGATGGGGTCCCATTTGGCGGAAAACTCAAATAGTGAAAAGTAGTCTCGCTCTCGGGGAATGGGGCGAGTACTAAGATTAATATCAATAGAAGAAAATTCAATCTCCCAAGGATTGGTAACTACCGAGAAATTAACGAACGCAAAAGTGTTCTGAAAATCCAGTTTTTGATTAGCTGCCCGATCAACCGGATCACCATCGTATACCGCTGCCGCCATATCAGTACCAGTGGTTGCTAACGCAATATCGTAGGTATCAGTAGCTGAACACATAGCAAACATGTATCCACCATTAGTAACAAACTTTTGAATTTTTTCGGCAACGGCTCGTTTCAAGTGAGAAACTTTATCATAACCGTACTTACTGGCAATGTCTTCACACTCTTGCCGCTGAACCTGATACCAAGGGTGCATATGAAAAGCCATATGAAACTTACCGTACTGCCCCGTAAAATCTTCATGGTGCAGATGCAGCCAATCGTACTGACTCAAATCTCCATTGAGCACTTCTTCGTCGTACAGCTCCTGATAGGGTATTTCAGCGTACTTCAAGGCAAGAACGACTGCATCGTCCCAAGGGCTCTCGCTACGAGGTGTGTATACGGCAACCTTCGGAAACTGCTCTAACCGCATTAGATCCTGGTTAGAAGCCGGACTGGCAATTACGGCTGACATTTGATCGGCCTGAGCATCAGAAATAACTTCGTAGGTTATGCCTCGAACCACCGCTTCATTTTCTATAGTACTATTATGTTCGCATAGGAAAGAACCTCCTCGGTAGTTTAGTAGCCAATCAACCGGTACCTGCTGTTGCAATATCCAGTATGTAAGCCCATACGCCTTCAGGTGATTGGCTTGAACGCCATCCATCGGAATGTATAGTTTGGAAGCAGAAGCCCAAGTGGAAATGAATAGCAACGCTATGGCCAGAAATCTCATTGTAAATAGGTTAGGTAACTATGTAAGATACGACGATTTAAGTAAAGTAGCAACCTACGGTTACTGTCCAAATAGTATCCACTGCACCCCTACCCCAAACGTAAGTGCCTTGTAACTTGACAATAATGATCCTTCTTTTATTTCTTCTTCAATGAAGTTAGGGTTTAACTGATAAAGGCTCTTCATCCAGCTACCCTCAATTAGTAGTAGTGCCTTTTCACCTAGTGGTAATTTCGCTTGTCCACCCAAGGCGTAGAGTGTGCGGTTCTGGAAAATCTCGTTAAAGGTTAAATCCTGATTAAGGTTAACCCCTATATTGTTCACAAATACTTCATCGGGCCGGAAGAGATAGGTGCCGTAACGAACCACCGGGGCTAAATAGATATTATTATACACCCTAAAATCATACGATATTTCAGCTCCGTATATAATGCGGCGGCGAGGCCAGTTGCCAAAACCATAGTCGATAGATCGTACGCCTCCCTCAAAGGTATAACGCTCGGTTTGACCGATTTGATTGCCCTCCGTTTGGAAGAACCCTCCAACATTCAGATTATACAATGCATAGGTCAGGCTAACGCCAAATTGACTAATTGCATCTAACGACGCTGCAATCTCGCGAGAAAGGGACATTGTTTGATAATCAATGGTATGATCTCCTCTGCCAAAATTAGCCCGTAGCTGTAAAGACAACCTTCCGTGACGGTTCAGGATCGGATAATAAAAGTTGTTAATCACCGATGATCTACCCACTTTAATTCCGTAGCGCGCTAAGAAAGCTGGCATCAATGCCAAATCATACATATAGAATGAGCGCGCTTCAGTATCCGTTTCTCGTCTTATCTCAACTTTTTTAATCCCTTGTTTCGTCTTGAATATATAGGGCTTACCCTCATCGGCATATGAGTAGTCATTATCCAAATCGAAGTGGTAGGCCAATTGCGCTCCTTGATTTTCAATGACAGCAACATTAATAATATAATCATCAATCTCAGAGTCACTCGATGGAACAGCCACCATCATAATCAGCGTGTCCTGAGCAAAGGGCATTTCAGGAAGCTGAATAGTCATAGTATAATCCTCGAAACCATCTGAGTTAGGGTGCGTCTGATTGATCGTTTGAGTAGATAGAGAATCGTTTAGATACTTAAAAACCGCCGTTGGCAGTGATCCGATACTATTTTGCTCCTGTAGTTCTTGATCGTTATCTAGATACTGCTGGAAATGACGGATATCTATTCGGTTGGCATTATTATCGTAAATGGGCAATTCTTGAGCCCATAGGTACCCCGCTGAGCTAAGTACTAGTAGAATAGTTAGCCAGGCCGTGTATACTTGCTTCATAAAAAATTTTAGCTGGTTGGTTCTTGCGTCAACTTCCCATTGACAAGCCTAAAGATACGAAGTGGATTTTCATTCTTCAAAGCCTGAGGTAACCCATTTTGGGGGAAATTTTGGTAAGAAATAGGTCGGGTAAAGCGTTTTATGGCTAAAGTCCCTACCGATGTAGTTCTAGAGTCAGTCGTAGCGGGATACGGACCACCGTGCACCATGGAGTGGCAGACTTCTACCCCAGTAGGAAATCCATTAACCAACAAACGCCCAACTTTGCGCTCTAATATAGCTACTAGGTCAGCGTATTCCTCTAAGTCACGATCAGTAGCATGTAACGTAGCCGTAAGATGCCCTTCCAGATTTTTGGCTACCTCCAGCATTTCGTTTTTAGATTGAGCTGTTACATGTAAGCTAGAAGGCCCAAATACTTCATCGGATAACTCAGAATTAGTCAAAAACCTTTGAGCACTGGTACTAAATATCTGACCTTCAGCAGCCGTAGCTGCATCAGATCGTTGGCTAGTGGCTACGGTAGCAACTTCTTCGATCTGGCTCATTTGGTTAACAGCGCTTTGGTACACTTCACTAATTTGGTTGGTGAGCATAGCACCCGTCGATAAACTGCTTAATGACTGCTCGGCTACTTTTAAAAACTGGGTAGTCTCTTCCGAATTCATACTGACCAATACTCCCGGATTGGTGCAAAACTGTCCGACACCCAGTGTTAGTGAGCCCACCCAGCCTTCAGCAATTTTATCTGAGCGTTGTTTCAAAGCTTCGGGTAACACAAATACCGGATTAATGCTCCCCATTTCGGCATACACCGGAATCGGTTCATCTCGTTGATTAGCTGCATCAAACAACGCTTTACCCCCACGAAACGAACCCGTAAAGCCAATTGCTTTGATTAGCGGATGCTGCACAATTCCCATCCCTACTTCTACCGACTTTCCCTGCACTAGTGAGAATGTTCCTGCGGGCATACCACTGGATTCTACTGCTTGGGCAATTGCCCTTCCTACTAATTCTGATGTACCCGGATGTGCCGGATGGCCTTTTACTACTACGGTGCAACCCGCCGCTAAAGCTGAAGCAGTATCACCTCCGGCTATCGAGAACGCTAACGGAAAGTTACTGGCTCCAAATACTCCCACCGGGCCCAAGGCAATCTGCATTTGCCGAATGTCCGGTTTAGGAAGCGGCTGACGATCCGGCATGGCTGTATCGATGCGAGCGTCTACCCAAGTGCCATCACGCAACAGCTCAGCAAATAGCTTGAGTTGATTAACAGTGCGGCCCCGTTCGCCAGTTAGACGCCCCATTGGTAAGCCCGTCTCTTGGTGACAAAGCTCCAGCAGAGTATCGCCCAGATTCATAATTTCTTCGCCAATCTTATCCAGAAAATCAGCTCGTTCCTGATCGGACTTTTTACGATAGATGACGAACGCTTCTTCGGCTTTCTGTACCGCTCGGTCTATTTCTTCGGCCGTAGCTTCAACGAACTCAGTGGCTAACTGCTCACCGGTAGCTGGATTTTTAGCGTAGAAAGTGTCACTACCTGACTTCGTTAGGTTATTAGCAATAATTTGATTTCCGGTGGTTTGCATAGGTTTATATTTTCTAAATTAACTTCTTGTATTCACAGTTTCTTCTAACGGGTTACCATCTAGAAGTTGTGTTTACTAATCTCAACCATAAAACTTTCGCTACCCTCATCTAAAGACTTTAAAGTGTCAATATGCTGTTCAATTACCGCAATTAGTTCAGCATTTGATACATTCCCTAAGTTTACTCTTACAAGTTTCTTAGGTGTATTATTGATTAATAAGGTATTACGAAAGTCTTGATCCTTGGTGATCAGGATTTGAGCATTTTGATCGGCATACTCACAGATGGCTTCGTCTTTAGTATTCCACTTATTCAAAATGTTATTTACGTGCTCTGATTGAAATCCAATTTCCTGGATTTTCTTTGATAGCTTGATGGATCTATGAACATCGCAGAGAAACCTCATTCGTTGGTTAACGACAAGGTTTCACCAGAAACAGAAAGACGAGAAAAATTTATGCAAGCGTAAATATCATCAATTTCAAGTTCATAATGATCTCTTACGATCTCATCAGGAGTCATTCCCGAACCCAGCATATCTAGAATCATTTCAACTGGCCATCTCATTCCTCTGACTATTGGTTTACCATGACATACTTCTGGTTCAATAGTTATACGATCAACTTGCGTGTTCATATTTTAAAGATACTAAAAGGTTCACATTATTCAACTGTATTAGTCAGCGTACCGATTGGTTCAATGGTAATATTAATCTCGTCTCCAGATTGTAAAGTGAAATTGTTCTCTGGAATAATACCGGTACCAGTCATCAAATAACAGCCATTCAGAAAGTCCATTTCTCGGTACAGGTAGCTGACCAGATCATTAAATTTTCGTTTAATTTGATTGACCTGAGTTTCACCCCGGAAAGCCACTTCTCCACCCCGCCGAATGGTTAAATGAATTTCAGCATCTTCCGAAAAAGGTTGGTCGGTAACGTAAAGACACGGGCCAATGGCGCAGCTTCCTCGGTAGCTTTTTGCCTGGGGTAAATACAGCGGATTCTCACCTTCTATACTTCGAGAACTCATATCATTGCCAATGGTATAGCCCTGAATAGTTCCTGATGAATTGATAAACAACGTTAGTTCTGGCTCTGGTACATCCCACTTAGAATCTTTTCTAATTCGTACCTGATCACCGTGCCCGACCGTCCGATAGGCAGTAGCCTTAAAAAATAGTTCAGGGCGGTCAGCATCGTATACTCGGTCGTAAAAACTACCCCCTCCGGCTTCTTTGGATTCTTCCATCCGGGCATCACGACTGCGGTAGTAAGTCACCCCAGATGCCCAAACCTCTTGCTGCCCAATAGGCGGCAAAAGATTACTATGGAGTAGTTCTGATCCATCTTTTAGCTCCTCCCATTTCGTAAACTGTTCGTCTATCTTCTGAAGTAGATTATCCTGGTTGACCAACTCGTCCCACGCTAATTCAGTATTCAAAAAATAACGATCCTGATGATAGAGCAGTATCCCCTGAGGTGTTTGATATAATTTCATAAGCTTTGCGTTAGCATATTGAGTATTAGCAAATTTAGCTCCATTGGTAAGCAATGCAAATATAGGCAAGCCCTAAGAATAGGCATTGGAATACGGAAAATGCTGATTGGAAACAGCAGTATTGTTTAGTCAATTACCCTATTTGAATGGTAGCATCACCCTACTTTGCCGGTTGTCAATACTACTAGATTTGTTTACTTTACAACTAGCAACCTAAAACTATTTAAAATGAAGCTCTTCAAAGCTCTTGTTTTACAAACTCTATTTGTACCTTTTACTTACCAACTTCAGGCTCAAACAATTATTAACCCTGGTTTCGGTAGAGGAGAGAGCGATAGTACATTCGCCGTAGGCTGGTATACCAATCAAAGTGAAACCCGGGCTTCGCTGGAACTGATGGGGGGTGATCAAAATCCAGCGGCAAAAATCACCCCTTCCGATAATCGGATGAAAAGTATCCGGCAGGATATTAATATTAATGTCAGTGAGTTTACTAAATATCGACTTACAGCTAAGATAAAAACAGATAGCATAAGTGGTAAGCGATCTAAAGTATACCTATTGGTTAATCTGTACGATGACCAAGGTTTTCAAGTAAACTACGCCAACAACAGCACTCAAAATCTCAAAGAAATTCCGAACTGGACTAGTTTCTCAATTGATTTTTTCGCCCCACCTAATGCCATAAAGCTCAGAATTGGTGGAACTATGGTGGGCAAAGATTCGGGAACAGTATGGTTTGATGACTTTGAACTGGATCAGTTGCCCTATGAACCCAACGAAATTCAGCTTTCTGTAACTGCCGAAAACTACATTCAGGAAGTGGTAGATATTATGCGGGAGAAAGCTTTGCATAAAGAAAAGTTAGATTTTGAAAGCATTCACCAACTAATGCAAATTGAAGCTAATGGAGCCAAGACTCCGGAAGATACTTATCCGGCAATTTCTAAGGGATTGAGATTACTCAATGATGGTCATTCCTTCTTACAGACGGCTGAACAAATCAAGAAATCGTTAGGCGTAGATACTATCGATGTAGAAGAGCTCCAGAAAAGCCCCCTTTCCCACA
>CAKZPJ010000460.1 GCA_937138955.1 uncultured Flammeovirgaceae bacterium
CGGTGGGGCTACAGTGGATAATCTACCTTCCGGTGATTACCGATTGGTGGTCTTCAATGCCGTTACCGGTTGCACCACGGTACAAGATATCTTTCTATCCGAAAACCTAGTTACCCCACCCATTCAGCTCGATAACGTCATTGATGTTACCGTCTGCGACCCAGCCTTGGCCGATGGGGAAGCGGAAGTTTCTGTGAATGGCAATACAGCGGATTATGATTTCTATTGGTATGATGGTAGTGTTGCTTCGCCCGATACCACGTCCGCCACCGTCATTTTTCAAGGCCAACACTTACAAAATGTGATGGATGGCATCTACACAGCCTTTGCAGCCGATAAAACGACCCGCTGTTTATCTAATCCACTAACAGTTACCATTCAAGACAATTCGGTCAACCCGGTAGTAAATACCGAAGTAGTCGCCCCCCAGTCCGCCTGCGCTCCTGTGCCTGTCAATGGTTCACTACGCGCCACGGTAGACGAAAGTGCCTCCGGCGGCAGTGCTACGGAAACCATTGGCTACACCTTTGACTGGTACTCAGGTACGGTGGCACTCGCAGCACTTCCGGCAACTTCCTTAGCTACCGGCAATCTGCTCACCAACGCAGACCGAGGGAACTATACGGTGGTAGTAACTAACAATACTACTGGGTGCCAAACGCTTCAGTACCGCTTCTTACCCCAGCAAATCACCCGGCCAGTGATTGATCTGAATGCTACGATCGTGCCCGCTGATAACTGTACCGATCCCTGGGGCAGTAGCATCACTGTGCAAGCTGATGGGGGCAATACTTCAGCGGATGGCTACACCTTCGAGTGGCGCGATGCTAGTAATACACTGCTGCCCGAGACCAGCGAAACATTGACCAATGTGCCCCCGGGAATCTATACCGTATTGGTGACGAGCCCCTTGGGGTGTACCGCTCAAAACAGTGCTCAGTACGAAGTATTGGATCAAGCCCCGAAGCCCACCGTGACCCTGCAACGTTTCAACAACAGCAGTTGCGAGCCTAGCCAGCCCAACGGCGTGATTGCCGCCCTAGGGTTTGCGGGTTCAGCCACCGACTATACCTTCGCATGGTTTGAGGGCAGCCCTTCAGGAACGCTCGTACCTGTTACCAATTATTCCGCCAATGGGGATAGTATCTTCAACTTAGCAGGTAGTGCTACCGGTAAAACTTATGCCTTACGAATTACCGACAACACTACTCAGTGTTTTTCGGTGGCCTACGCAAGTATTAACAATACTCCAGCTACTCCACCCGCACTAGATACTGTCCGAACTCAACGCACTATTGATTGCCGCCCTGCCTTTGCCAATGGTGAACTAGAGTTTGAAATTATTGGCGGACCCCGCCTGCTACCTTACAGTACTTCACAGTATCGTACGTACACGTATCAGTTGTACGCAGGAAGTGCCGTTTCGGGTGCCCCAGTTGCTACCAACGCCAGTGGTCTTTTTACTGACCTACTTTCTGGTGATTATACTGCTATTTTGACTGACGATTATACCCAATGTGTATCATCACCCATGACACTCACTATCCAAGAGGCTCCGCAAATAGTATTCAATATTACTTTTAATCCACCTACATCTTGTGTCAGTCCCAATGGTGAGATCAATATCGCAGTAAGCTCACCTAGTAATATTCCTCCGGGTGGAGCAGGCTTTTCCTATTCGTGGTTTTACATCGATGCTGCCCTTGGCTGGACCCGTGTGCCTGTGATCATTGGAACGGATAACCCTTATACTTCCCAGCGAACTGGCCTTAGCTCAGGGTACTACGAAATAGAAGTAACGGATAATTTAACCACCTGTACGCAGGTAGTAGACTTCTATCTGCCCATAGCTGACCCTCCCGAGCTAGTAATAGTTGACACAACTAGTGCTACGGGTTGCAGCAATGCTGATGGGGAAGTGGATATTAGCCTGACCCGGTTGGCAACAACACTAAAATCATTAGATGAATATAGAGTCATTCTCTACGCTGGTAGAAACCCAGCATTGATTGTCAGCAACCAAATTGATGAATGGGACCCTAGCGGCGATGCAGACAACGATCATACTTTCAGTAATCTGCCACCTGGTGAATATTCTGTAGCACTACGCGAAGATTTCTCACCATTCTGCTTTGCCTCTCAGGAAAATTTCACCATCGATATGGTTAATCCTGATCCGGTGATCAGCTTTACCCCCAATGCAGACTATAGCTGTAATGCCGATGGTACCGGTTCGCTGAATGCCTACGTAGAAGGGGGCGGAGATAGTGATAATATTCAGGGCAACTTTACCTTCGAATGGTTTACGGGCAGCGATACCAGCACGCCCTTAGCGGCTACTCAGGTAGATGGAACGGATCCTTCTTTAGCGATCAACCTATCCGAAGGCTTCTATACCCTACAAATCACCGACAACGACGGACCCGGCAACGGCTGCTCGTATACCGAAACGTATTATCTGCCTAAGCAATTCAAAACTATCGCCATCAGTAGTACTGCCAATTTACCCGATTCGGTTTGCGGCCCTACGCCTACCGGGAATATCTGGATTGAAACTGTTACCGAAGACGGGGTTAATGTAGATACCACCGGGATTTATTCTTTTGAACTGCTTGATGATACAGGTAGCACTCCTAGTTTCGCTTATAGCGGTACGGGTAAAGCGAATGATCCGTTTACCGAACTTACCGAAGGCAGTTACTTTGTTAAGGCGATCAATCAACTGACTGGCTGCGAGTCGGCTCTGGTATCGGTATGGATAGACAATGTTTCACAAAATCCCGTCGTGACTATCGTACAGGAATTTCCGGATTATACCTGCAACGGACGGCCTTCTACTGGAGTATTAAATGCGACGGCTACCGGAGGTGGAGATGGAGATACTGCCGAGAGCAACTTCACCTTCACCTGGTTTAGCGGGGGCAATAATACGAATCCGGCTGACCAATTATTAGCCGCTAATATTGACCCAACTGACCCTTCCCGCGCCATTGACTTAGCCGCCGGTGAGTATACCGTACTGGTACAGGATATGGCTGACCATAGTAACCAATGTCAGACTACGTACACCTTTGCCGTAGATCAAGTAGATTTACAAGTCGTACTTACGTTAGACAGTGACCCGCAGGAAAAGTGTAATCCGGTAGATGGTACGGTATTCGTGACCGATACGCAGGAAGAGTACTTCTTTAACGGAACTCAGGTGATTCCTACTCAGCCCAGCGATTACACCTACACACTCTACGATGAAACCCTGACGACCGTCGCAGCTCCGGGTACTGGATTATCATCCGATAAGTACCAGGAACTAGCCGAAGGACGATACTACGTGACCACCGATAGTACTAGTAACTGCCTATCCAGCCCAGCTTTAGTGGAAGTAGATAACATCAGCCAGGATCCGATTGTCAGTATTGATGTGTTGGATGAGCAGTACAGTTTGAACCCCGATCCGAGTAGTTGGACAGGTGCCTTACAAGCTCAGGTGCAGATACACCCCGATCAGCCCTTAGATTCAGCCACCCAAGGGTTTACCTACCAGTACCGCTGGTACGAAGCAGATGACTACAATATAGGCAGCGAACTCGGTACCGGTTCTACTCTGACGCAGCTTGATTCGGGCGAATACCTGGTAGAAGTGCTTAATCAAGTGACCGGTTGTATGAATATTGCCACCGTCTATCTGCCGCTGGTCATCGTAGAACCGCAGTTAGTGATGCAGGCCAATCCCCAGACGGTATGTTTTGCCGATGGTAGCTTGGGCCTGGATAGTATTACCTTCTTAGGCGAGGTTGACCAAACCCAGGATTATAAATTATGGTTGTACGCCAATACGTACGATACCACTCAAATAGCCGCTGATTCGGTGGAGAACTACGCGGGCACGCTGCCCTTTGATAGTCTGCTGGCCGGAACGTACTACGTGCGCGGGTTTCACCAAACGCTGCACCTGTGGTCCAATCTGCTACAACTCAACGTGCTGGATGAGTCGACTAGTCCGCTCATCGATATTCTAGATTTACAGGTACAACGTAGTTGTGATACTTTGCAGTTGGCCACTGGAGCGTTGGCCATCCAAGTCGTGGAAGCCAGTGGGCAGTACGACTCTTACACCTACCGCTGGTTCAAAGGCACCACGACCAATCCCACGGCTGAGATCATCGGGCAGACCCAGCCCGCACTAGATAGTCTACCGTTTGGCTTTTATACGGTTTTAGTAGAAAACCAGCGCACTCAGTGCAGCACCTTGGAAACCTTGTTTGTTCCCGAAGAAATCAGCCTGCCGCAGATCACCGCCAGCGCCACGGCCGCTTCGGTCTGTGACCCAGCCCTAGCCAACGGAGTGGTTCGGGCTGAACCCCTCATTATAGGCGACTATCGCTACGACTGGTATGTGGGCGATACGGTGAAAGCACAAGCCGACTTTAGCGGACAGGTTTGGGCTGAACGCATGCCGGGCAACTATACCGTTACGGCCACCGATCTGCTCACCAACACCTGCGTATCCGATCCAATCACGGTCACCCTCATTGATATATCCGCTCCACCTGTGGTGCAGATTGAGATGGAAGAACCTTATTCTAGTTGTGATCCACTACTGGCTAACGGAGTGCTTTACGCCAGCGTGGGAGGGCAAACGGTAGGTTACAACTATGTTTGGTACGATCCTGATGGTAATATCATCAGTGAAGCCCCTCGAGCCCATAATCTCATCGATCAGACCTATCGAGTAGAAGTCACGGATATCGCTACGGGGTGTATCACCGAAGCCTTCGGTACCGTTGTGCGGGGTGAGCGAATTGTAGGACCTCCTGAGGTAGAAATTCTTTCACATATGACGGATTGTGTTAATCCGAATGGATCGGCTTCGGTATCGGTGAATGGTAACGCAGAAGACTACTTATTTCTATTTTACTACCCTGATGGCACGCCGCTACCAGATACGCTAGTAACTGTAAATGAAGATGAGTTATTGGTATATATTTCACAGTTACCAGCCGGCACGTACATGGTTACCGCTACGGAGTATATTACTGATTGTGTATCGGATGCTACCACCTTTGAGATTCTAGACGAGAGTTATACACCTCCCTTCCGGATAGAAACCACTCCGGCCAGTTGTGGATTGAACGACGGTACCGCGACAATTATTCCCGAGGAAGGCTTACGGGTTTCCTCGGTAACCTGGACGATCCCTGATGCGGGAGTCGTGGTGTCAACCGGATACGTTACTCAAGATTTGCCCGCTGGCTCGCTCTCCGTAGAGGTGGATTGGGAAAATGGGTGTACTTCCTACGGTACAGCGAACGTAGCTGCTGATATCCAGGTCTATAATGCGGTGACTCCCAACAGCGATGGTAGCCATGATTTCTTTGAGATTGATTGTATTAACCTGTTTCCCGATAATACGGTTAAGATCTTCAACCGGGCTGGAAGCTTAGTCTACGAAGGGCAATACTACGATAATAAAACTACTCGCTTTGAGGGGACGGGTAACCGCGGCATCTACCTCGGCAGTCAGCGACTACCCGATGGTACCTACTTCTACGTAATTGACAAGAACGATGGTACTCAACCCAAAACTGGCTATCTCGAATTGGTTAATTGATACCAACCTATAGTAGTAAACTGCATTATGATACTTTTTCGTACTGTCTCCAATGGCGAAGATCATAGATCGCATAACGACCGCTGTAGCTGGTGGGCTAGCAATGATAGCAAATACCAGAACACACTAGCTCGTTCCCAAACTAATCAAGGGATAAGAGCCACATTTTTTTGAAAGCTTATATGACAAGGGAGGAATGAATAAGGTGTTTTTGCCCCCGATGCTTACTTCAAGTAAAATCTGTATCTAGATTATCGTGCCCCGGTAAGCTGATACGAAACACCATCTAGCTGTTCTAAGGCACCAAATAATTGACCATCGGGTTGCCAACGGTACTTGCGCGATAGCATTTCTACGCTCATACTTTCCTGCTCGTCGTGTACGGTTACTTTCACCGGGCAGTTTCCTTTGTATTCAGCCGATAATGTCTCCAGTCGCTCAATTAAATTGTGGTTAAGTTGCTCGGCAGAAATACTAAGTTGAATTCCTCCGGTCATCTTTTCCCGTACTTCAGTGAGTAGCTGAACCGTTTGGGGACGAAGCTCCCATACGCCCGGTTTATTATAGCGCTCCTCTATCCGTCCTTTCATGTACACAAATTCGCCCAATGATAAGCGGTGACGATTGCTTAGATAATCCTCTCCGAAAAAAGCTAAATCCACCGAAGTCTGATAGTCTTCTATTGTAACCAAGGCGAAAGGCTTACCACTATTGGTCTGTCGCTCCGTACTTTTAGTAATAATTCCAGCTACAGCTACCTCCCGATTTTGGTAGCCCATCACTTTATCTAAGGTACAAGTACAGAAACTTTCAATTTCCAGTTTAAATTGATCAAGCGGGTGTCCTGAGATATAGAATCCAGTAACTTCTTTTTCAATTTTTAGCTTCTCTAGATCACTATAAGGCTCACAGTCTGTTACCCGAGGTTTGGGCACTTCCAAACCTCCGGCACCTCCAAATAAAGAAACCTGAGCTGCTTCTTCCTCCTGCTGAAGGTTTTGCGCATACTTAGCTGCTTTCTCTAGTAGTGAGGAATCGCCAGGTGGCACATGTAAGTATTGCCGACGGTGTAAGTTCGGGAAGCAATCGAAGGCTCCAGCCATCGCCATACACTCCAGCGTTTTCTTGTTCACTGCCCGCAAGTTCGCTCGTTTAGTAAACTCAAATATATCAGAGTATATACCCTGCTCGTCCCGTTCTTCAATAATAGAAACTACCGCACTTTCCCCGGCTCCTTTAATAGCGCCCAACCCAAAGCGGATTTGACGCTCTTTATTTACCCCAAAATCAAAGTCGCTCTCGTTTACATCCGGGCCTAATACTTTAATTTTCATCTGCTTGCACTCATCCATAAAGATCGTCACCTTATCGGAATTACTCATGTTGTGGGTGAGTACCGCTGCCATATATTCTTCGGGATAATTGGCTTTGAGATAGCCCGTTTGGTAAGCCACTACTGAGTAAGCGGCTGAGTGCGAACGGTTAAATCCGTACTGAGCAAACTTCTCCATAATAGAGAATACTTCTTCGGCCTTCCTTTTATCAATACCGTGCTTTTCTTCGGCTCCTTTTACAAAGACGACCCGCTGTTTGTTCATCTCCTCAATCTTCTTTTTACCCATTGCTCGGCGTAGCAAATCCGCACCGCCCAGAGAGTAGCCGCCTAGAATTTGAGCAGTTTGCATAATCTGCTCCTGATACACCATAATTCCGTAGGTATTCTTCAGAATAGGCTCCAGTAGGGGATGGGGATATTCTACCGTCTCTTTCCCGTGCTTACGGTCAATAAAGTTGGGAATGAACTGCATAGGGCCCGGACGGTACAGGGCGTTCATGGCAATTAAATCTTCAATATCGGTGGGTTTAAGCTTACGCAACCACTGCCGCATGCCATCCGACTCAAACTGAAACGTGCCAATAGTTTCACCCCGCTGGTAGAGCTGGAATGTCTTCTCGTCATCTAAAGGAATGGTATCGATGTCAATATCAACGCCATGGTTTTTCTTGATCTTTCGCAGCGTGGTTTTGATGATGGTTAAGGTCTTCAAACCCAAAAAGTCCATCTTCAGCATCCCGGCAGATTCTACTACCGAACCGTCGAACTGGGTGACGAAGAGGTCAGAATCCTTATCTGTTTTTACCGGGATATATTCCAGTAAATCGTCGGGGGCAATGATTACTCCCGCCGCATGGATGCCAATATTTCGTACGGAACCAACCAGGGTATGCGCTAGGTTGAGCACTTCGGCTTGCTTATCAGACCCTCGTTTAATTTTCTGGAGTTCGGGAACTTCAGATAATGCTTGATCAAAGGTAGTTCCGGGCCTCTCCGGCACTAGCTTCGCTAATCGATTGGCATCTACCAATGGTAGCTCGCTTACCCGCGATACGTCGCGAATCGACATCCGAGGAGCCATCGTACCAAAGGTAACAATCTGCGCTACCTGATTTCGACCGTACTTTTCAATTACGTAGTTGATTACTTCCTGTCGACCGTCATCATCGAAGTCAATATCAATATCGGGCATACTGATTCGCTCGGGATTCAAAAAACGCTCAAAAAGTAAGTCATACTTGATCGGGTCAATATTGGTGATTCCAGTACAATAGGCTACCACCGAACCCGCCGCCGAACCTCGCCCCGGACCTACTTCCACACTCATTTCCCGAGCGGCGTTGATGAAATCTTGCACAATCAGGAAGTAACCGGGAAAGCCCATATCCTTAATGATCTTCAACTCATAATCCAGCCGCTCCTGAATTTCCGGAGTAATTTCGCCGTAGCGCGGTTTCGCTCCTTCGTAGGATAAATGGCGCAAATAGTCGTTCTGATCGGTGAAGCCATCGGGAATCGTAAACTTAGGCAGCAGAATGTCTCGTTGGAGCGTGAGTTCTTCGGCTTTCTCAGCAATTTCAAAGGTATTGGTAATGGCATCGGGGCGGTCAGTGAAGAGTTGCTTCATCTCCGCTTCAGTCTTCAGATAAAACTCATGGTTAGGCATTCCGAAGCGGAAATTGCGTCCTCGGCCAATAGGAGTAGATAGCACTTCGTTATTCTTCACACAGAGTAGCGTATCGTGGGCATTCGCTTCCTTTTGATTGGCGTAGTACACATTATTAGTGGCAATGACTTTCACACCGTACTTATCGGCTAATCGGAGCAATACTTCGTTGACCCGATCTTCTTCCTCCAAACCGTGTCGTTGCAGTTCTACGTAGAAATCGCTGCCGAATACTTCTAGCCACCAACGGAACGCTTCTTCAGCCTGATGCTCACCAGTATTAAGAATCAGGTCAGGAATTTCGCCGGAGATACCTCCGGTAGTGGCAATTAGATCTTTGGCGTACTCCTGAATCAAGTCTTTATCTACTCGAGGGAAGCCACCGTAGTAGCCTTCGATATAGCCCAGCGAACAAAGTTTAGCTAAGTTTTGGTATCCCTTTTGGTTCTTCGCCAGTAGCAACTGTACTGAACGTTGATCTTTAAAATCTTTGGTAAATTTCTTCTGATGCCGATCTTTGGTCATGTAGACATCACAACCGACAATTACTTTTACGCCTTGCTTCTTGCCCTCGGCTACCGCCTTAAACGCACCAAATAAATTACCTAAATCGCTGATGGCAATCGCCGGCATATTCCGCTCCTTAGCAGCACTGATTAATTGCTTAATGCTCACCGTGCTTTGTAGAATAGAATACTGAGAATGAACATGGAGATGGCTAAATGGCGCCGTCTCAATTTTATTAATATCTACCTTTTTCCGCTGAGGTGGCTCGGCTGTCTTAGATTTCTGCGGAGCCGTTTGAGGCATGTCCCGTACGGCCTCTTCCAAATTAGGCCGCTCGTAGGTGATCTCAGCTAGCGAAGTGTCATCAAACGGAGTAATAACCTGTTCTTTCAGTAGCCCGAAGAAGCAACGGGCAGTCGCATCTACATCAAAGGCCGAATTGTGCGCCCCGTTGAACGGAACGCCAAATAGTTTTTCGTGCAGTTCGGACAAAGTAGGCCATTTGTACTTACCTCCCCGACCACCCGGAATTTTACAGTAGTCAGTAGAGGAATCTTTGGTATCTACTTTTTCAATATTAAGTAACGAAGTTTCTATCTGCGCGCGCAAAAACTCGGCTCCAGTTACGTTAAGGTCGAAATCTACGTTATGACCAATCGTCTGCCGGGTATGCTGGAGGTCTTCGTTGAATTTAGTTAGTACTTCACCTAGCGGATGCCCCTCGGATAATGCTCGCTGGGTAGAAACGCCGTGGACTTTCTCGGAGTTGAAGGGAATGGTGAAGCCTTCGGG
Organism: uncultured Flammeovirgaceae bacterium; assembly: GCA_937138955.1. Lineage (GTDB taxonomy): Bacteria > Bacteroidota > Bacteroidia > Cytophagales > Cyclobacteriaceae > Tunicatimonas. The sequence goes on from CAKZPJ010000460.1 coordinate 9,910, forward strand.
TTTTACGATGTAGTCGTGGGCGGAGCGCAAACTTCCATCAGCATTATGTAACTGCCAGGAGAGCTGTACTAACCGGGGCCAGTTGTCCAGGTCAGAGATAGGGGCATTGTAATCGCGGGGTAGACCAGTGGTCTCAGTGTCAAAAATTAGGTACATCGGCTTGTGCTATCTTTCTGAGTTATTAGCTTCTATAACACGAAAGATACACGAGCTAGTGCATTTATGCTACCTAGTTTCACATAAATACTTAAGCCTATTTCGCCCAGTTGGCTTAGGTAATTTTGTGAGTAGCTAGAAATAAAGTACTTACTAATCAGTATTGAAAGTAATGGTTGAAGTAAGTGCCTTTGAACGATCTTGCTTATACGATTGTGTAGTCAGCGATTAGTAAGCTCTTCAATTTTAATACTCACACATAGATGCTTCTGGCCCACTGGCGGTACCTTCCCAGTCTAGATCGGCCATACCCGTCCAAAGCCCGGTTTCTGCATTTCTGGCGATAGCATGCACCCAGGCGAATGCTCCAAATCGAGTAATCGCTTCAGACTCGAATCCCTGTTCTTGCCAATAGATAGAATCAGCCGCATTCCATCCATTGGTCTCAGTAAACTCAGCACTAAATTTCAACGGAAACACTTCCCGTTTTCCATCATTCATACCTGCTTCAGGATGAACTCGGGGTGCCGCCACCGCCGCTTCAATGCTCATATTTTGGTCGATAAATCTTGATATGGTTTGTACAATTCCCGACAGGATGCGTAGTCCCCCGGCCGCACCTAGGGTAATTTCATTATAGATTGTAAAGATAGCGAGTAAGTGACAGATTTGCGGGTATGACACTTTACACTATATTTTCATAGCTAGAGGATCCGCGCATTGCACGTTGCCGTCTTCATTTATTAGAGGATATTATCATGCTGGTGCTGTGTGGCACGATTGCCGGGGCGCAACACTACCATGAGGTTGCTTCTTTCTTATGGACATTATAAGCACGATATGCTCAAAGAGTTTCTCAAGCTACCTTATGGTATTCCCTCATCAGTGACGCTATGGCGGG
>CAKZPJ010000461.1 GCA_937138955.1 uncultured Flammeovirgaceae bacterium
ACGAATTGGTGGATGCAGCGGTTTACTATCAAGTAGATAAGTTCCGTATTCAAGTAAATGTGAATAATGTGTTGGATAAAACCCACTGGGTAGGTGGTTACGACTACATTCGAGCCTTTCCCGGTGCTCCTCGCAATGTGATGACGACTGTTTCTTATACTTTCTAACAATGATGAAGCTCAATAGGAAAAAGCTGTTCAAAATTCATAGCTGGATTGGTATCAAGCTCAGCGTGCTGTTCTTTATCGTGTGCTTCTCAGGTACCTTGGCAACGCTAAGTCACGAGATGGACTGGCTGTTTATTCCTGAAATGCGAGCTACACCTCAAATCGAACTGGCGCCTCGTAACGAAATAGCAGCGAATATTTACGAGGCTTTCCCCGACGGAACAATTGCGTACTGGCAAACGCTAGAAGAACCTTATTTATGCAATATCATTCATTTAATGCAAGATGGACAACGCCGCTACTTGTTCGCTAATCCGTATACCGGCGAGGTTCAGGGCATTGCTAACCTTACTTTCCAACGGTTCTTCCGCGATCTACATTATTATCTATTTATCCCATTCCAAATTGGCCACTTCACCGTGTTAGTCTTTGGGTTTATGTTGCTAATTTCGCTATTGACTGCCTTGTACTTCTACAAGAATTGGTACCAAAAGCTCTTTGAGCTAAAGACTGGAAAAGGTGCCGTTGTATTTTTCCGTAGCCTACATCGGCTTGTGGGGGTTTGGTCAGTGCCGTTTACCCTGTTGTTTTCCGTAACTGGAATCTGGTACTTCGTAGAACGAGCGAACGTGGGGGGAGTCTCTGACATTGCGAATACTCAAGCACCTCAGTTAGAGTATCCCGTTGCGGATTCAGCCGCTTTTGCCCAAATACATCGTACAATTGATTATGACCAAGCAGTGATAGTGGCTCAGAAAGAAATTACAGGATTAACCGTAAAAGATATTCTCCCCCCCGCCAATCCTCAATCAGCACTGTATCTCACCGGAGAAAGCAATGAGCCACTGGTGCGTAACCGTGCCAATCGAGTCTACCTGCACCCGATTACTTTTGAAGTACTGAAAGTGCAGCAAGCCAATGCCTTACCAACAGTCACTTGGCTCAATGATATTGCCGACCCCATTCACTTTGGTAACTGGGGCGGATTTGCTACCAAAGTTATCTGGTTCTTATTCGGCTTAGGAATTTCTTCGTTAGTACTCACTGGTATCTGGATTAGTCAGAAACGCAAGGTGAAAGGGGTAGCCCGAATTCAGGCGCAAAAATTGGGCTACTGGAAGTACGTAAATTGGGCTATCTACGGAGTGATGCTCGGGTTTATGTACACCACATTGGTTACACGCTATCAGGTTTCATTCACTGCTTTATTACTGATTACCACCGGCTGGACTATTTTTATTGGGGTAGCTTGGTATATTTTTGAATACCACCTGAATAAAGTTGTGAAACGGGAATTAGTGCATTAAGTATAAAAAGAACAGTTGAACGGTTGAGTAATTCATTGCAAGTTAGTAGGAATAATACACGTTATGCAGCACTCCTTAGCCATTAAAAAATGGGTGATAGGCAACTGATAACCTAAAAACGGTTTTTCCGATAAATCGCTAATGATGTTGCATAAATGCAGAGTCGGAGTCTAAAAAAAATTTTCTGTTATTACTATCCGAGTTTAAAACTTTACAAAGCTTTCAATTGTAAGGTTGATGTAAAGTTTGAAGTATTGTTAAATTACTGTAAGATTAAATTCGTTCGTTTAGATTAGAATAGAGTACTGCTGCCAGAAATAAGATCGCGTATTTATTATCTTATCACACGCACAACGTTGGTTTTTTTGCATGGTATTTCCAGTGTAATTGACGCAATTTCTCATGCAGATTACTTAAATTTCATCGCAGACCCACCCTACTTTCCAACTAAAATAAACAGGAAGCAACAGCAATGATCTGGGATGTATTCAAGCAAAAAAACACCCTAAAAACCTGTCTAGTCAAGTAAAAGATAACAAATACCGTATTAGTATAGCAATTTTGCCCAACGATAAGATGGGCTCACGGCTGTTCTCAGCGGAAGTGATAGCTACTATTAAAAGCGAATGAAAGTGTCAAATAGAGAATTCTTGTCATATTCTTTTCAATGGGTTTTGCCAATAAAAATTGGCACACAAATTTCACTACTATTTTTAGAGTAATGCACGTTCAATAACTACCCGCCATGCTATTAGCATCAGGCAAGAATCACTGATTCCCGACAACTATCGTACGGAAATCCTACCAAAAACACCATTTCCTTAAGATTTAGGATGAATACTTACACGACAAAGAAGGGCCTGATTCAGTAGTAACCCACAATTAATTACACTGGAAATATATTTGTCTTAATCTAAAGGCAATAGCTAGCCTATGAATATCTGGTTACTGGTATTATTATTATTCGCTCATGTATGGGCATTTGCCCAGAGGCCTACCAACAGCCAGTTAGTAATAAATCCCTCCTTTTATAATCCGGCTTATACGGCTTATCATCAGCGGTCAGAGTTATTACTTGGGTATCAGCAGCAGTGGTTAGGCATCAATGAAGCTCCATCACTAGCCTCATTTCAGTATGATGCTACTTTCACCCGCCATATTGGGCTGGGCGTACAAGCCACCCGACAGATGGTAGGCCCAATTCAGAATCATCGAGCCAACCTGCTTTTTGCCTATAAAGTGCCTTTAAGTAAAGAAAGCCATTTAGCCTTTGGCTTATCCGGAGGAATCTCTCAACTCAGTCTCAATAGCCGAGCTACCTACAACCCCCTAGACCCTGCCGTTGTCCAACTCAATAATACTTCATTCTCGCCTCAGTTTGCTTTCGGCAGCAGTCTTCAAATTAGTCATTTTAATGTAGGAATAGCTTTACCGGAGTTACTTCCCACTACTACTGGATTAGCATCAGATATAACCAATAGCAAACCGTATGATCAGCTCGTTGTTAACGTGGATTATCGATTCACTTTTCCGGCGGGAAATATTGCACTTCGCCCCTTTCTCCTTTATCATCGCCACCAATCAGTTTCCACAGTTACCGAGGGTGGTAGCTTAATTTACTTTCAGGATATTGTATTTGCTGGTGGAGGGTATCGCTTAGACTATGGCCCTACTGCATTAGCAGGATTACTGCTCAACGATTTTCGGTTTAGCTATAGATATGAGCACCCTACTGCTATAGTCAACCAGATAGGTCAGGGTGGCCACGAAATTCAGCTAAGCTACCGCTTCGTCAAACTAACTTCCAAGAAGAAACCTAAAGAAAAAAAACCAGATTCTACTTTTACACCTACTCAGCCTAAAGCTGATACCTTAGCTACCGAAGCACCGCCCGTTGAGGAAGAAGTACTGGAGGAACAGCCTCAGGAAAGCAACCACGCAGTATTTTACCGCGGAGACCATCCGGAAGAATTAGGAGTTGGTTTCTACGTAATTGTAGGCTCATTTCAAAACACTGATTTTGCCCGACAACAAGCCAGAAAAATAAGTCAGCAGGGGACGTTCACCGGCTTGGGCTACAACAGTGACCGGGCTTACTATTATCTATTTATTTATCGTTCCGATGATTTGGAGAAAACCCGGACTGCTAGAAACAAATACCGTCAGGAAGCTCTGTTTCAGGATGCCTGGTTACTGGAAATTAAAGATCGAGAATGAAAGAGTTTCTTTTAACATATTGCAAAATCAGGTTCTTCGTATTATTCTATCTCCTTCTACTGGCGAGTACTCCGAGCAGTTTTGCCCAGGTGAGTATAATCAACTTCTACCCTACTTCCGCAGCCTACTCCGACACGGTATACATTGTAGGAAGCGGCTTCGGAACAACGGCTAACAATCTTGAAGTGCATCTGGGAAGCGGACTGGCCGAAATAGCCAGTATTGAAGATGCTCTAATAAAAGTGCTGGTTCCCGCTACGTCTACCTTTGGGGAGATTACAGTAACTGATAAAGTAGGCCGACGCACCGTTAGTGCCACAATCCCCTTCGTGCCAATATATCAAGCAACTTCCTTTACAGTCTCTGAAATAGATAGTACGGATCAAGTCATTGCTGAAGAAGCTGGTCTGTACGATTTATGTTCCTGTGATTTTGACGGGGATGGCGATCTGGATATCGGCACTGTCAACAACGATGATGCGGCTAAATTTAGCTCAGTTAACGTATTTAGCAACGGTAGCCTTGACCCCACCTCAGTTAGTTTTGCTCGGGTGCCCGGTAGCTATTTTAACATCAATCAACCTGCCCGAAACATCACTTGTAACGACTTAAATGGCGATGGTAAACCTGAATTGGTTGTGAGCCAGGGAGGAAATGTAGCAGAGAACCTGTACATCTTCGAGAATACGAGCAGTATATCTCCAGCTATCATCAGCTTTAATAGCCCCATTATCATCAGTTCCAATCAGTCTGGTCAGACCAATAGTAACCGCCGATTGAAAATCAGGGATTTGGATGGCGACCATCGCCCTGAAATTGTAGTTACTAATCAAACCAATAACCTGATCACTATATTCAAAAATCAAAGTGAAAGTGGTAGTATCAGTTTTCCGGCTGATGAGAGGCTATTCATCACTCTCCCAGCATTTTCTCTGGGACTAGACATAGCCGATCTAGACAGAGACCAAAAAGCTGATCTTATTGTAGGGGGCAACTTGACCGATCATCTTTTTGTACTGAAAAATGAAAGTACATCCGGTCAATTACTGTTTAAAAACCCGGTATCTATTCCCGTGAATGGCCAGATTGTTAATGTAGTTAGCGGTGACGTTGACGGGGATAGCCAAGCTGATCTAATAGCAACCGATTTTGAAGATGGTGCCATACTCGTTTTTTTGAACCAAAGCACATCTTCAGCGATAAGTTTTGCCGATGCAGTTAGGATCAATGCCGCCCTACAACCGTGGGGAGTTGACCTAGCCGACATTAGCGGAAATCAGAAGCTCGATATTGTTGCTGCTACGCTCTCGATCAGTGATCGGGTGGCTATCCTTGTCAACAATTCTACAGTGGGTAGCGTAAATTTTGAATTGGTAAGTGCTGGAAGCACCTCCCGGTTCCGCAACCTTGGTATTGGAGATTTCAATCTCGATGCTAAGCCCGATATTATTACTACCGAGCAAGATATGGCGGGTAACCAATTTGTAACCCTCATCTCTAATCAGGCTTGTTTACAGGGAAAGATTTCACCGACAACCCCGCCCGCTATCTGTGAGGCGAATCCAATTACGCTACGAAGCACTATAGGAAAAGGCGTTAGCTACCAGTGGTACCGCGACGGAATTACCCTAGACGGGAGCGACCAGTCTACGTTGCTGGTGGCCAACGGTGGAGATTATTCGGTAAAAATCACCGACCTTCACTCTAGCTGCAGCAGCACCTCGGATGAAGTTACCGTGATAGAAGATAGTGGCTCTGTTCCCGACCTGCCAGCAATCACCGCTCCCGCTGCCGTTTGTGAAGGAGAAGACCTAATCGTTTCGGTACCGGAAGATGCCAGCCTGACTTATGAATGGACTGGCCCCAATGGTTTTTCCTCTACTGATCCTGGTTTTACCATTCCCTCGGTTTCTGCTATGCAAGCCGGAGAGTATCAACTAACCGTTACAGAAGGAGTCTGTAAAAGTGAAGCCCGTAGTATATTTATTGAAGTAATTACTTCTTCAGAACTAACGGTTGTTGCTCCATCTGGAACAGTACTTTGTCCCGGAAGCACACTTCCGCTTCGCTTGTCTACCACTCCCATTAGCGACATTAGCTGGTACCAGGATGGTCAGCCTTTAGGCAGTGAAACTCAAGCTGAGCTGCTTGTTACCCAACCCGGAAGCTACTCGGCCACAGCGATTAATGGTGATGGATGTACTGTTAATAGTAAACCGATGGTTGTTGAGGAGCTGTCAATTATGGCCGACTTTTCAGTTAACAATAACGCGGTTTGTATAGGAGAGAAAATAACCTTTACCAGTCAGAGCGTTGCTCCTGAAGAAGGCATTATTGCCTATGTCTGGGACTGGGGAAATGGCGCGCAAGGGTCAGGACTGGAACGAACGTATACTTATACTGAGGCTGGAACCTATCAGGTACAACATCTGGTCACTGTAAATGATGGGGAATGTATCAGCTCCGCTCAACAGACCATTGTAGTACAGCCCCTGCCGGTTGCCGAACTCATAGCATCTGCCCCAGTTCTTTGTGAAGGAGATACAATAACCTTGAGTATTCAGAGTACTGATAACATACTGTGGGATGACAACAGCACCCTGGCGAGACGAAGGGTTACGGAAGCCGGAACCTATACTGCTACAATCAGTAATTCGCTAGGATGTAACACAACGCTTACCATAACCTTAGAGCAGGTTCCCCTACCCTCCGTGAGCATCGAAGCCTTGGGGGAAACGACTATTTCGAGAGGTGATTCAGTACAACTACAGGTCAGTGGCGCAACACACTTTCAGTGGTCTCCATCAGCAGGACTTAGCGATTCCACCTCAATAACCCCCTTTGCTGCTCCTTCCCGAACTACTACCTATACCGTGACCGGATTTAGCAATAGTGGTTGCAGTAATTCGGCGGAAATTACAATACGAGTTGACTTTGATGCTATTCCAATTGACGCCCTGGATATTTTTTCACCTAATAACGATGGCATTGAAGATAGTTGGGTTATTCAGAATATTGCCGATTACCCTGAGTGCTACTTCATTGTCTTTGACTTACATGGCCGAGAAGTTTTTCGCTCTGAAGCCCCCTACCAAAATAACTGGGAAGGCACTAATCGTCAGGGTTCATTGCTAAAAGCAGGAGTCTATTATTATGTATTCCGCTGTGGCGACTCTCGA
>CAKZPJ010000462.1 GCA_937138955.1 uncultured Flammeovirgaceae bacterium
CTTCTAACGAAAACTCTTTCTTAGGAGCAATTTTACTATTATCATCCGAGCCGGAGGCGCGCATATTGGTCAGCTTCTTTCCTTTCAGAATATTGACGACCAAATCGTTGCCCCGAGTATGTTCGCCAATGACTTGCCCCATATAAATTTCTTCTCCCGGATCTACGAAGAATACTCCCCGATCCTGCAATTTATCAATGGAATAAGGAGTACCTGCTCCCATATCCATAGAAATCAGTGAGCCATTAATTCGTCCGGGAACCGGTCCTTTATAGGGTTCGTAAGCTTTAAAGCGATGAGTCATTACGGCTTCACCGGCAGTAGCGGTTAGCATCTGATTACGCAAACCAATTAACCCACGAGCAGGTATACCGAATTCCAAATGTTGCATATCGCCCTTAGGCTCCATAATCAATAACTCACCCTTACGCTGAGTAGCTAGTTCAATCACTTTGCCTGATACACTCTCGGGAACGTCTACCACCATCATTTCTATTGGCTCATGGCGCACACCGTCTACTTCTTTGAACAGTACCTGCGGTTGCCCGACCTGAAATTCGTAGCCTTCCCGACGCATGGTTTCAATCAGTACTGCCAGATGCAGAATACCCCGACCGTATACCAGAAAGCGATCTTCCGAATCAGTCTCCTCAATTCGTAATGCCAGATTCTTTTCCGTTTCTTTAAATAAACGGTCGCGCAAATGGCGAGAGGTCACGAACTTACCTTCTTTCCCGAAGAAAGGAGAATTATTAATGGTGAAGAGCATACTCATAGTCGGCTCGTCAATAGCAATGCGAGGTAGCGGTTCGGGGTCTTCAAAACTCGTTAGCGTATCGCCAATTTCAAAGTCTTCTAACCCTACTATCGCGCAAATATCACCACTTCGTACTTCGCTTACTTTGGCCTTCCCTAAGCCTTCAAATACTTGGAGTTCCTTTATCTTCACTTTATTGATACTGTTATCACGCTTAGATAGCCCCATGGTAGCGCCCTCTTCTAATTTGCCTTGGTATACTCGTCCGATGGCGATACGACCTACGAAAGAAGAAAAATCTAGCGAAGTGATCTGCATCTGAGGCACTCCTTCTCGCTGGGGTGCTTCAGGAATATGTTCCAAAACAGCATCCAGTAATGGAGTGATATTATCAGTAGGTTTTTGCCAATCGGTAGACATCCAACCCGCTTTCCCGGAACCATAGAGCGTAGGAAAATCTAGCTGCTCTTCGGTAGCATCCAGATTAAACATTAGGTCAAACACCTGCTCGTGTACTTCGTCGGGACGACAGTTGGGCTTATCTACCTTATTAACTACCACAATGGGTTTTAGTCCGAGTGATAGGGCTTTACTCAGTACAAAGCGCGTTTGGGGCATAGGCCCTTCAAAAGCATCTACCAATAGCAAAACACCATCGGCCATCTTTAGCACGCGTTCCACCTCACCGCCAAAGTCGGCGTGACCGGGCGTATCAATAATATTAATCTTTACATCTTGATAGCGAACCGATACATTCTTAGATGTAATTGTGATTCCGCGCTCTCGCTCCAAATCGTTACTATCCAGGATCAACTCGCCTGCTTCCTGATTTTCTCGAAAGATTTTTGAAGCATAAATAATTTTATCTACCAGGGTCGTTTTCCCGTGGTCTACGTGGGCGATAATCGCCACATTTCGGATACTCTGCATGTAAATAGCGTTCTTATTTCAATTAAAGCGCAAAGATAGGGAAATAGGTTCGGGAAAGGCTTAGTCTTTCTCTATTAAGATGCAGTTTTAGTTGTAATAAATTGCTGTAATACTACATGAATCATTTCCTTTTTTTGATCAGGACTGTCGTTTTTACTGCGAAAGTGAACCACTAACTGTACCTTATCGGTGCTTATGTGCTGTAAGCGTACTTTTACTTCACTGAGATTAATATGAGATTGAAACGGTTGAAGGCTTTCTTTTACTCGACGTTCCCACTCCGTAATATTTCCTACTGCATCAGGATGAAGCTCAACCGGAATTTCTACTGACTCACCCCGCTGTTGATTATAATTAATCACATCAGCCGCAAATACAGTATTGTTCGGAATAATAATGCGGTTCTCTTCTTCATCTTCTAGATACACGTTACTTAGCGTAATATCTTTAATAGCCCCTTCGTGGGTGCCAATTTTTACCCGATCGCCCAATGCTAACCGATCCGACATCATATTGATTAATCCGTTTACCGTATTGGAAATGTAGTCCTTCGTTAACAGTACGGTAGCCACCGCCACTAAACTGAACGTACTAAAAAAGTTATCCCACTCCAGCCCAAATAGTAGAAACCCACCAATGACAACTACAATAACGTTGAGTAGCGTAGCAATCCGATTGATTGCCAGTACCACGTTACTCTCACGCGAACGCTCGTTTTTCTGGCGGATGTACACCACTACCAGTACAATTCGAGCCAGAGAAATGAGCAGGTTTGTTGTTAAGATAAATAGTAAAGCTCGGAATATTCGTGCTAGAGGATCAGCCAAATCTGGATTGTTGGCAGTAAAGAAACTAATCCAGTAATCGGAGCGGATATTGGCATAAACTAAACCCGCAACCAACAATAGCTTCAGCAAAAAACTAATCCGCTTACGATTTTCCTTCTGCACTAGCTGAGTCTTTTGCTGACCGATAGCCGATACTTTATTCATAGTTGGGATTTTATGCTTTAGTGACAGACGATATACACCACAGTAACAGCAAATCTATGCAATTTATAACACTACCCGCACGTTCTGATAAAGCCAGCTGTATATCATTTTGGTTTAGCCTGTAGACACATTGTACGTTAACTAGTCAAAAGAAGAACGCCTATTGTATGTTTTACTGCGGATAGTAATATTCCGAGAGCAAATTAAACTGATCTGTCGCCAACGTACAGACCAAATTCACTATCAATGCCTTCTGCGGTAATTGGAAAGCCTTACGACGCAACTGCATATTTTTAAATGTAGTATTCATCTAATACCGTTTATTATCAACATATTGGCCCACGCTGATAATATTATTGCGGAAATAACTACTTTAGGGCGTCTATTTGGAATATCTTACCAAATACTGTTAGAAAGCAGAGGGTAATTTAGCCTCTTTCGTAATACTCCTTCTGCTAAAGACTAATAGATAACGTAGCATAATCCCGAAACCTACCGGGTATATGCCAACTGTTAGTAAGGTTGTACATTTAATTGCGAACGTTTTTAATTGATTTATTACATCGATAAGGCTACGCCCAATGTACCAAATCTATTGGTTCAGCCTTACGTAATTTCACATGACCAATTAACAGGTAGACCATGAAGAAACTATTTATCATATTAGGAGTATTTTTTCTGCTATTCTTAGCTGCAATATCCATTCTGCCCGTCATTTTCAAAGACGATATTCGCAAGCTCGTCGATCAGGCTATCGCTGAAAATGTTAATGCCGAAGTGTACTACGCTCCCGAACAGTTCAAGTTATCATTAATCAAAAATTTTCCTAATGCAACTGTTTCTCTGGGCGATTTTGGCGTAGTAAACCGTCCGCCTTTTGCCGGAGATACCCTGTTGGCAGTAGATGAATTTAATATTTCCGTTGATCTGAAAAGCATCATCTTTGGCGATCAACCTCGTATTAGCGGTATCATCCTAGACCAGCCTAACGTTCACGTGCAGGTCTTAGAAAATGGTGCAGCAAATTACGACATCGCCATTGCTTCGGAAGACACCACCGTTGTGGCAGAAGAAACTCCTTCTAAGGAAGTGTCTTTTACCATCGATCACTGGGAGATAAACGATGCTAACGTGGTGTACGAAGACCTTACTATGCCCATGTATATGGCAATTGAGGGTATGAATCACGAAGGCAGTGGCGATTTTACTTTGGATGTATTTGACCTGAATACACTCACTGAAGTAAAAGCCCTTACTGTGAACTACGATGGGGTAGAATACTTGAGTGACAAGAAGTTAATGGCCGATATGACCCTCAATATGAATCTACCGGAAGGAAAATATACTTTCCGAGAAAACTCGGTAGCCGTCAACGATTTTACTTTGGGGTTCGATGGGTTTTTGGCTATGCCTAGCGACGATATCGATATGGATATCACCTTTGCCGCCCAAGATAACACCTTTAAAAGTTTATTATCCTTGGTGCCCGGCGTGTACATGGACGGCTTTGAACAGGTGAAAACTAAAGGTGAACTAGATTTTCAAGGCTTTGTAAAGGGCACTTTCAACGAAGAATCAATGCCTGCTTTTCAGATGAAGCTGCTCACGCAAGATGCTATGTTCCAGTATCCCGATCTGCCTACCGCAGTTACTGATATTGATGTAGATTTATTGGTGGATAATACTGACGGAAACTTAGATAATACTGTCGTTGATCTTAAATCTTTCCACGCCGATTTGGGCAGTAATCCCCTAAATGCGCGGTTGTTATTAAAAGGGCTAGACACCTACACCATTGATACTGAAGTATCGGCTAAACTCAACCTAAGTGAACTCAGCCAGATGTTTCCGATGGATAGCTTGGAGGTGCGGGGTATCTATGATATTAATTTGTTCGCCAATGGCACCTATGATAGCGTAACCAATCAAATTCCTCAGATTGATATGGCGATGAGTATGCAAGATGGCTATATCAAGCAGGCGGAGTATCCTCCTCTGGAGAATATCAGCTTTACTTCCACTGTAAAAAATGAAAGTGGTCAGTTGGCTCAAACCACCGTTCAGGTGAACGATTTTGATATGACTCTGGCCGGAGAACCTTTTCAAGCCGACTTATTGCTCACCGACCTTGATGATTATACTTGGGATCTAACAGCTAATGGCACCATAGATTTAACAAAAGCCACTCAATTGTATCCCATGGAGGGGATGAACCTAGCAGGAATTATTACAGCTAATGTTCAATCCAAAGGAAAATTATCCGATGTAGAAGCCGAACGTTACGCGCAGTTGAAAACTAGTGGTTCAGCGACTATTAAAGATTTTAACTATGCAGCGGAAGATTTTCCGCAGGGTTTTACTATTGCGAATGCTGAAGCGGCGTTCAACCCCGAGCGAGTCACCCTAGCCAGCTTTGAAGGAGCAGCCGGCCGGAGCGATATGCGAATGAGCGGCTACTTGGCGAACTACTTAGGCTACGCTCTTACGGAAGGAGAAGTGCTGCGGGGTCAACTGGACTTTAAATCGGGCAAGCTAGATTTAAACGAATGGATGACTGACGAGGAGGTTGAAGTAACCGAAGATACTACCGAAGTTGCAATGGAAGTAATAGCGATACCTAAAACCTTGGACCTAGTACTTAACTCCAGTGTAGCTGAAGTGCTGTACGACAATATGACTCTGCAAAGCCTGGACGGAAAGATTACGGTGCGCGATGGTATCGTTCGCATGAACAATCTGAATTTTAATTCACTTGGTGGGCAATTTGCCATGGATGGTGCCTATAATACTCAGGATATAGCGCGCCCCTCATTTGACTTTGACCTAAACATCCGGAACGTAGCTATTAGCTCAGCTTACGCTACTTTTAATACTATCCAAACATTAGCTCCAGTAGCCGAGAAAATGGACGGTGATTTTTCTACTCGCTTTAAAATAGGCGGGTTATTAGGTTCAGATATGTCGCCACTGATGAATACTTTAGATGGTAAAGGTATTATTCAGATAGCCGACGCTGCTGTAAAAGATTCTAAGCTAATAGGGGCGATCACCACCATTACCAAACTTAGCAACACCGATAACGTATCGCTGGAAGACGTAGATATCCGGGCTGAGGTTCGAAGCGGACGGGTGTACGTGGAACCATTTGATGTAAACGTTGGTAATTTCAAAACGATTATTGCCGGAAGCAATGGTATTGACGGAAGCATAGATTATCTAATGAAAATGAATGTGCCTGCAGGAACAGTAGGCACTGCCGTAAATAGCGCCATTGCCAAATTTACCGGAAGCAACGAAACAATCGCTTCTAATATCATCCTCAACCTGAAGGTCACCGGAAACTATGATGACCCTAAAGTCCGTCTAGCCGGAACTGAAGCCGGCGGAGGTGGAAAATCAAGTGTTCAGGCTGCCGCCAAAGCCAAAGTAGAGGAGCAAGCCGAAGAGTTGAAGGATGAAATAGCCCAGCAAAAAAAGGAAGCTGAAGCTGAGGTACGTCGTAAAGCCGAGCAGGCTAAAAAAGAAGCCGAAGCAGCCCGTCGCCGAGCTGAAGAAAAAGCCAAAGAAGAGGCGGCTAAGGCTAAACAAAAAGTAGAAGAAGAAGCAAAAGAGGCTACTCAAGAAGTTAAAGAAGAAGCTAAGAAAAAGCTGAAGAAGCTCTTTCCCCCTCGTTAAATAAAATTTTCCAGGAGCACTAAAAACTTATCATCGAGGCTCACCATTTAGGTTGGTGAGCCTTTTTCTTTTGCCTATCGGTTAAAATACCGTATCTTCAACGTTCCATTTACCTATCTAATCCTATGAAATACCTACTTACTTACGTTGCTATAATTTTTTGCACGATACCCGCATTTGCCCAACAAGCGAAGGTAGCCATTGCCATTCATGGTGGGGCGGGGACGATCCTTCGGGAAAATATGACCGAAGAACGAGAAGCTGATTATCGAGCTAAATTGGATGAAGCTCTACAGGCCGGTCACGAAATATTAGAAGCTGGAGGTACTAGTTTAGATGCAGTGGTTGCTGCTATCCAAATTATGGAAGAATCTCCGTTGTTTAATGCCGGAAAAGGTGCAGTATTTACCAACGACGGAAAAAACGAGTTAGATGCTGCCATCATGGACGGTAAAACCCGCAACGCAGGGACGGTAGCTGGAATTTCTACTGTCAAAAGCCCCGTAGCTGCTGCTCGCTTGGTTATGGAAAACTCGCCCCACGTCATGATGATTGGTCCCGGTGCCGAGCAATTTGCTAGCGAACAGGGTTTAGAAACAGTTGATCCTTCCTATTTCTACACCGACCGCCGGTTCAATCAACTAGAAAAAATCCGCGATACGGAGAAGCAGCAACTGGATCATGATGGAGATACTAAAAACACTGAAGACAAAAGGCAAGGCTATCTAGATAAGCATTTTCCTGACCGCAAATTCGGAACTGTTGGAGCAGTAGCACTGGATCAAGATGGAAATTTGGCGGCAGCTACTTCTACCGGAGGGATGACCAATAAACGCTACGGCCGAGTGGGGGATGTTCCAATTATTGGGGCGGGAACCTACGCTGATAATGCTACTGCCGCTATTTCAGCTACCGGGCACGGTGAGTATTTTATTCGCTCGGTAGTTGCCCACGATATTTCGGCAATCATGAAGTACCAAGATAAATCAGTGCAAGAGGCAGCCAACACGGTGGTGAAAGATAAGCTAGTAGAAATGGGTGGCGGAGGTGGCGTTATTGCCATTGATGGGAAAGGAAACATCGCTATGCCCTTCAATACCAAAGGCATGTATCGAGGCTACGTTAACACCGAAGGCGATGTGTACATCGGTATTTATGAAGACGAACAGCCTTAGATACTATATTCTTGAGATTTCGTCTTAAAGAACACTAACTTCTCTTTCCCCATTGGCGAAGGGGCTGGGCGCGTGGGGGAGTGGAAAACGAGAGATAGAAATTACCCTTTCAGTCTCCGACCTCTAATCTCTAACAATCAAAACCAGCTAGTGGAGCTTTTCATTTTGCTGATGGCGATCACTATCGCGCCTCGTCTTTTTTGCCATATTCTTCTGGAAGGCTTCGGTTAGGTTCACCCCCGTTTGGTTGGCAATGCAGGTAAGTACCCACAGTACATCGGCTAGTTCATCCGCCAACTCTTTACCTTCGTCTGACTTTTTGAACGACTGCTCACCGTACTTTCGGGACATGAGCCGGGCTACTTCCCCTACTTCTTCCGTCAAAATAGCCATATTGGTGAGTTCATTGAAATAGCGAACTCCAGTAGTATTGATCCACTCATCTACTTGCTGCTGCACTTCAGCTAGGGTAATATCTTTCATGCTACGAGGAAATTGAAATTAATACTGTTATTCTTTTATTATTGCACTCTTGATGGGCGAGTATCAAATCCCCCTGCCCCCCTTTTCCAAAGGGGGAGTGTACTAGGACAGACTGATCCCAACGTGTCCGCAGGAGCAATTAGTGAAAAGCATTCCATTTCCCCTTTTTTAAAGGGGGTTAAGGGATTTATCACGCTTATTTCTTATCCTTAGTATCAATGATAATAGTTACTGGGCCGTCGTTGAGTAGTTGCACTTTCATATCGGCGCCGAACTCTCCGGTCTGCACAGGCTTCTCTAGAAGATTTTCGGCAGCTTGAATAAATTTTTTGTACAGAGGAATGGCAATATCAGGTTTAGCTGCTTTAATATAAGAGGGGCGATTGCCTTTTTTGGTACTCGCGTGTAAGGTAAACTGACTAACTACTAGCATTTCACCACCAACGTCTACCAAACTACGATTCATTACTCCAGATTCATCATTAAAAATACGGAGGTTAACGATCTTTCGATTAAGCCAGTCAATATCTTCCTGATTATCAGCTTCTTCTATGCCTAATAAAACGAGTGCGCCTGCTTCAATTTCACCACTTACGCGCCCATCAATTGTTACCGAGGCTTCTGAAACTCGCTGGACTACTGCGATCATAAATCGTCATTTTCGTAATCAGCTAATACTTGAATTTTATCAGACTCAAACACGTAGCGTCCGTTTAATTCCTTTTTAGCCATGCGGTACATAGCAGCGGCAACATCTTTTCCTTCAATAGGCCGATATTTTTCTAAGAATCCGACCATTAGAGGTGAAATCCCTCCCATCATGAGTTGCGCTATTTTTTCTCCGGTTCGTTGCTCATCGCGGTCGCCCATCAGTAGAGAAGGACGAAACACATGAAAGGCAGGGAATTTTAGCTTAATAATCGCTTCTTCTGCTTCCCCTTTCACCTGATTATAGAAAATAGCCGATTTAGCATCTGCTCCCATTGCCGATATCAGCAGGTATTGCTGGGCACCCTTAGCTCGAGCAATCTTCGCTATTTTCAAAGGGTAGCTGTAGTCCACTTCACGAAAGGCCTCTTTTGATCCGGCTTTCTTCATAGTAGTGCCTAGGCAACAAAACACATCAGTAACTCCTTCAGGAACAGTGTCATCAGAAAATTCAGGAAAGGTGGTTATGATTGTTTCTACCCGCTTACTGCTAGTTTCTATTTCGCGGCGGCTCAGTACCGAAATTTTCTGGTAGTGTCTCCCACGAATCAGTGATTGAAGTAGTTCATTACCGATTAGGCCGGTAGCTCCGGCAATTAGTGCGTGTTTTTGGCTCATGGTGTAGTTCCTAAAGTACGTTGAAATAATCGCTGCAAGTCTGATAGAGTAGGCTGTACTGCTCGGTCTTGCTGCTGTATCAGAACGGTGTCGTCTTCCTTACTTATTTGATACGAGAAAATGTAGGCTTTCGTTAAATCAAACCATCCGGTAATAATTCCGAAGCGTAAATCATTGAACCGTACTCCTTCCTTGTGCGGTTGTAATGCATAAAAGCCTTCAGTAAAATTTATTAAATTGTCTAATGTCTCCTTGGTCTCAGATGATTGCACATAGGGTTGTAGTAATTCTGCTCGCTGAGGAATATTCTTGAATTTCACGGTATGATCATTATCCAACAATGAATAATAACCAACCTGATACTGACCTTCCTGCTTTACAATTACTGACCATAGCACATTATTAAAGAAGGTGGGAGAAGTCAAGAACTTCTGGTGGGCTACCGAAGATTGTTCAGTGAGGTTTTCCTGTACTACCTGCTGAACATGCAGCTTGATAATAACGGTTAGTGCCAAATACGCTGAACTTAGTATTAACGCCCACCGATTAACCTGCTTTCTGCGTGATGAAGTTCGGGATAAAAACAGCACTATTAGCGTACCAATGAGCAGTGGTAGCGTATACAGCGGATCAATGATAAAAATAGTACGCCAGGATATCCGCACGTCGCTAAATGGAAAAAAAAGCATAGTGCCGTAGTTAGTAAAAGCATCCAGCAACGGGTGAGTGATTAGAGCGAAGAAGAATAGCCAAGACCAGTCTCGCCAGCTAGCTTCTGTTTTACTGCGGTGTATTCGCCATACTCCGTAGCCGATAATTGGAGCCAGCAACGTAAGTACTAGCAAAGAATGTGAGAATGTACGGTGGATTAACACTCCCTGCACATCAGACAAGAGAGGATTAAGCAGCACATCTAAATCAGGAATAGTACCACCGATAGCTCCCCACACTATTGCCCGATTGCCTACTTTCCGACCCAATACGGCTTCGCCTACGGAAGCTCCTAGTACCAGTTGGGTAAGTGAGTCCAATAGTTAAGAGTTTAATGCGGCCAGCCAATTGCCAATTCCTTCGGTAAGCTCCTGCTGAATAGCTTGCGTCCGATCACGGGTGTACCACAGTTGCAGTTGCTCCGACCATTCGGAATAGTGATCGCGAAACTTTTCCCCGTAACGTTCCTTAAATTCGTTGAATAGTTGCTGAGCTTCCGCTGGGCGAGGCCCCCACGTTCCTAATGTTTTCAGCTCTTCATTAAGGCAAATAAGCTTGGGGATAGATCGACCACCATTGGTTAAATACGCATCCATCACTTCTGGATATTCATCTCTCAGCAGTAACTGAAGTTGAATATTAGGTGAGGCACTAGCCATCTGGGCCAATACCGGAATGCTCTGAGCGGCATCGCCACACCAGCCTTCGGTTAGCACTACCCAATTCCAGGGCTGAGTCACTTTTTTTAATTGAGCGATAAGCTCTGGTTGCAGCTTAACGGTTTTGTCCAAGCGTCGCATTCTCTGAGCGTTGAGCTTGGTATATTGGGTGTACGAATCACTTTGATTCGGGCCGGTAGTTTTACCGTGGGAGAGCAGATCATTTATTAAGCTACGGTAAGCCGAATACGAAATACCAGCTTCCAGATGTTTTGGTTTGATTACGTTTGACATGCCTTCACTAACGAACCGGCTGAGCGTAGGTTTTTTCCCATTCCTCGAATTTTTCCACATCGCCCCGCACCGAGTTCAGCACCCAAAGTAATACGGTAATATCGTCCATAAAACCCAGTACCGGAATAAAGTCAGGAATCAAATCCAGCGGTGAAACAAAGTAGATAATTCCGGCCGTAATCAGGAGTAAACTCTTCCAAGGGGTAAATCGATAATTTCCCGCTTGGTACGATCGAATCATCCGCACAAACGTATTCGCCTGGTTCTTTAAGGAATGCATTCCTTCGGTATCATCGCGCAGCTCCTTTAGTTTGTCCATAGCCGCATTTGCCAAATTGCGTAAACGCTTAGGGTCGTTTAAAATACCCTTAGCCCGACGTTTTGCTTTCTTAAAATACGCGTTGTCAGTCGTGTAAGCTTGATCAAAAAATGCCATAATATAATTGTGTTATAGTCCTTGGTGTTAGAGTGTTAGGGTATTCTAGTGTTTATGTATGTTCGAGAGGAATAGAACTTGAATACTACAATACCTTAACACTACGCACTTCTCAATATACTGAAAGTTGAAAAAAGAAAGAATGTTTACTTAAATTGTGATTAGAATAACTCCCGCACCTCCTTTTTTACCTCAAATAGTGCCTGGCCAATAAGGTTAATTTCTTTTTGAGATTGCATTTCCAGCGTTTTCTTCGCCAAATCTAATGAGCGGGCTTCTGGTGGAAGCGTATCGGCTGCCTGATTTACGGTAGCAATTATATCCTCTACCGCCTGCGTTGTCAATTGCCAAGCCTGATCGCCTACGTAGATTTGCTGCGATAAATTATGATTATACTCCTCGCGAACACTAGTGGTCAACACGTGCTGAAACTCCTTAGCCGAATAGTTACTGTCGTTGAGCCTTAGAATCAAATTATTAGGAGCAATACGCTCTAGCAGCAAACTTAACCTTTCGTAGGCTTGCAAGCGGATGGGCAACGTAGCTTCTACCCCTTTTACCTTTAAGTCAGCCATCCGCTCCGCCACCTCCTTGTTAAGAAAAGACTTCACGGTAAGATACATGGCGTACAGAACTGCCGCCGCCGGAAGCAGTATTTTAATGAACTCAATGATGACAGATTCGTTCATACATTCATATTATCAAGCGTGTAGGGTAAAAGTAGGCTTTCTAAACTATACAGAGCAACAACTACCGCCTCGATGTACAGATTATTTATCTTTTTGCATTAATTTTTGTTCGTTATGATACCGGTTTCTCTCTCTAACCGAGCGCTTGAGGAAGTAAAGAACACACTAGCCCATAAAAATATTCCGCCGGGCTACGGTTTACGGGTAGGAGTAAAGGGAGCAGGCTGCGCAGGTATTTCTTATATTTTAGGTTTTGATCAAAAGTCAGAGCGAGATATGGAATACGCTCTAGATGGAATTCCGCTGTACGTAGCTAAAAAAGATGTGATGTACCTACTAGGTGTACAAGTAGATTTCTACGAAGGAAACGATGCTCGCGGTTTTACTTTTGTGAAGTCTGAACCTTCACCCGAAACAAATAAGTCATAAGTATGTATAGCAATCAATAACCATTGAAAATAAAATGGTTCAACGAAACGCAGATTTCATTGCTAAATTATACTACTTAAATACTGAACAGGGAGGCAGGAAAACACCTGCTTTCTCAGGTTACCGACCCCATATACAATTTGGGCATAAAAAATATAATACTTCCGGACAGCAAGTTTTTCTGAACAAGAATGAGGTACGGCCTGGAGAGAATGTTGATGCTGAAATTACTATCATAGCTACAGAAGAGTTTAAAAACGAGCTTAAGATTGGAGCATTTTTCAAATTTAGTGAAGGAAGTAGAATAATTGGTTTCGGAGAAATCATAAAAATCTTAAACCGAGAGCTTGAGAAGAAGTAGAGTTATTAGGCAGATAACAATAGTTCTACCACTAAATATCCGCTTATGAACTATCCCCAAAATGATAATACGGTACAAGGAGGCTTTGCGATACTGTCTTGTTGGTGTTTATGTGGTTATCTGGGATACGATTTTTTTAAAACCCT
>CAKZPJ010000463.1 GCA_937138955.1 uncultured Flammeovirgaceae bacterium
TTCATAAAGGTTTCCAGATTTTTATCGGAAATAACAAATGTTTGATAATCGCTTTGGTTTAGACATAGCGGCATACCAGAAGAACACGATTGATCAAATTATTACGGCTCAAATCTCTGATGGTTCTGGATTTGTAAATACCCGTATCAATACCGGCGAAAGCCGTACCCGAGGAATTGAGTTCTTGGTAAATGTGGTTCCAGTGCAAAGTGAAGACTTTCAGTGGAGCGTATCATTCAACGGTATGTATAATAAAACTAAAGTGCTACGGCTGCAAACCGATGAAGAAGGTGAGACTATTACCGTAGGACGGCACGTATTTAATGGGTTCCTTCAGCAAGTAGTTGGGCAAGAAATTGGGCAGTTAGCGGGATTTGGTTTTCGTCGTGATGCTCAGGGTCGACAGATATTTGGCGATAATGGAGTTGCCATGCGTACCGACGACTTAGTGAACTTTGGTTCAGCACTACCCAACTGGGTTGGTGGTATCACTAACTCCTTCAATTACAAGGGTATTAACTTTTCATTCCTAATTGACTTTAAATTGGGTAACATGATGATGTCGGGTACCAACTTCAACGCTACGCGTCACGGATTGCACCGTATGACCCTAGACGGTCGTGAAGGTGGGGTAGTAGGAGATGGTGTAAACCAAGCTGGTGAACAAAACACGGTTGCAGCTGATCCACAGACTTACTGGGAGGTAGTCCGGTCTCAGCAATTAGTAGAGCCAATAGTTTACGATGGTGGTTACTGGAAGCTACGCCAAATTTCGTTAGGGTACGATTTAACCCGGTTTTTGCCGGAGAACTTCCCCGCCCAGGCGGTTCGGCTGAATTTTGTGGCTAACAATGTATTTATCCTTCAGAAGTGGGTTCCCAACATTGATCCTGAATCGTTTGGCTTTACTTCGGATAACTTAGTGGGGCTAGAATCTACCGGACTACCTACCACCCGCGGACTTGGATTCAATCTGAACGTTAAATTCTAGAAAAAATGATTATGCACAAATTATCAATATTACGTTACATACCGATACTCTCACTATTGCTGGTGTTTTCCTGCGATGAGGGTTTCGATGAATTGAATACTAACGACGTTGAGGCAACCACCGTTGATCCTGTTTTTCAACTAAACGAGGCTATTATCAATTTTTCGTACCCAGGTTCAGTCTTGGTGTATGATATGGGTATAGTCCAGCAGATCGTTACACCCAACTCTGGGGTACTTACTGGAGCTAACTTCAATCAAGACAACCGTAACTCTACGGAAGATATGTGGATTAACTACTACCGAGGAGTAATTCGCAATACCCGCGATATTATTAGCCGAATTGAGGAGGATCCGTCGCGAAGCAATTTGCTCAATATGACTCGTATTCTCCAGGCTCATGCGTTTATGCTGCTGACCGATACGTACGGCGATATACCGTATTTTGATGGTGGAAAAGGATTTACCGACCAAATTCCGTTTCCTTCTTACGATGCTCAGGAAGTTGTTTATGATGATATTCTTCAGGAGCTAGATCAAGCCAGTGCAGCTTTAAGTGCTTCCGGTCGTGTAGAATCGGCTGATGTATTGTACGGTGGTGACATAGATCTATGGAAGAAATACGGTAACTCATTGCTATTACGCGCTGGAATGCGGCTCAGTAAAGTCAATCCTTCCCGGGCAGAACAGGTTGCTCAGCAAGCTTTCCAAGCAGGGGTAATTACTGAAAATGCTGAGAACGCGGTTATCCGTCACGATGCCAACTACGTGAATGGTCCCGGACGAACGCTAAACGCAACTGAAGCTAACAACTACTATTTGGCTGGTCCTTTTGTAGAATTCTTACAAGAAACTGACGATCCTCGTTTGGAAGCTATTGCGGTTACCTACGTAGGGGCTGCTTCCGGTCCCGGACAAGTACTTGGGTCGGACGGTAACGGAGTGTACGATGCGGAGGTTCATATAGGGATGCCGATGGGTAATAACGATGAAACTGCTCGTCAGGCAGCGGAGGCCTTAGGGTTAGCTAGTTTCTACGAATTTGCCCAAGCTGATCGGGAACGGGTCGCTAAACAGACTTCGCCCATGTATCTGGTAACGGCTGCTCAAACTCAACTTCTACTAGCTGAAGCGGCGTCTCGCGGCTGGGTAACTGGCTCAGCCGATGAGTTCTACGAAGCAGGGGTACGGGCACATATGGAACAAATGGCAGAATACGACGATCGATCGGCTATTCCCGAGGAAGAGATAGTAGAATACATCAATAGTAATCCGTTGAGTGATGCGATGGCTCAGGAGCAAATTAATGAGCAATACTGGGTAGCCTCGTTCTTCAACGGACCTGAAGCCTTTGCTAACTTCCGCCGCAGTGGTTTCCCAGTATTAGATCCTAATCCCTTCCCGGGTCAGGATCTCACTTCGGAAGAGTTTATTCGCCGATTCACGTATCCATCTGATGAGATTATAGTGAACTCTGAGAATGTGAATGCAGCCATTAGTCGCATGGGGCCGGATATTCTGGATACCCGCGTGTGGTGGGATGTAGCTCAATAAAATCGAAAAAGCGAGGGTGGAAGACGAAGAATAGAAAACTTATCTGTCTTCTATTCTCCTTCCTCCATTTTCCTAATCAAAATTATGAAACGAATAGTAACTGTTATCTTTTTATTTGTTTGGCTACCGCCAGTTTGGGGGCAGACTGTTTCGGTGGAGCAAATGAAGCTCTACACTCCCCAGTGGGAAGGCGATCGGTTTGAAGACGGTCGTCCGAAGGTACCGGATGATGTGCTAGAGCGAATGAAGCTGGTCACTCACGAGGAGGCTTGGGGGGTAATGAAAAATGCGGGATTTCGGCATCAATACGAGGAAGGCTGGCTATGCATTCATCCCGATAGTACATTGATTGGTCGGGCTTTCACTGCGATGTTTATGCCTGGTCGCCCGGATGTTTACGAGGCAATTCTTGATAAAGGGCATGCCGAAGGGCGAATTCGGGGCCAGAACGCATGGCCGATCGATGAATTGCAACCTGGTGATGTGTATGTAGCCGATCAATTCGGCGCGCACGAAGACGGGCCGACGATTGGTGATAATTTGGCGAACGCCATTTATGCTAATTCTGGGAACGGCATAGTGTACAACGGAGCCATACGAGATATTGAGGGACTAGAAGAATTGGGTAAGTTTACTTCATTCGTCCGTAGCTACCATCCCTCGCACCATAATCCTAACCACGACCAAAATACGACCTTGATGGGTATTAATACTCCAATTAATCTAGG
>CAKZPJ010000464.1 GCA_937138955.1 uncultured Flammeovirgaceae bacterium
GCATTTCTTAACTAAGGTTAACACTTTCCTTCCTCATCTTAGCGACCTTTGTTTTATGAATAAAAAGATGCTGATCTCAACACTATGGCTTTTCGCCATACTTAACTACTTGTATTGCGATATTTTCGGCCTGATGGATGCTAATGTACTCAGCCAGTTTCTTGACGGAACAATTAACGGTATAGAAGTATCACCCGTATTTCTACTTGGGGCTTCGGTGCTCATGGAAATCCCAATAGCAATGGTTTTATTATCTCGTATTTTACCAGTCAAAACTAATAAGAGAGTTAACCTAGGAGCCGGAATGATAATGACCGTAGTGCAACTAGCTACGCTATTTGTGGGAAGCTTCACGGTATACTATCTTTTATTCAGTATAATAGAGATTACTACGACCGCTACTATTGTTAGAATAGCGTGGTACTGGAAGGCAGACTCTGTTAGAACCGAACTACCTCAGGTTGTCTAAGCTTTAGTACGATGTCGCGTATTCTAATCCCCGTACACAAACCGCAGACCATTGGTAAATCCTGGGCCGAAAATGGTACGATGGGTTTCATTTTTCATAACCTCGGATTTTATGGAAAGCAAGTTAATATTCTTATTTTCAAGCTGGCGAATAAACGCTACTTGCAGATCATCAATCCTTCCCTCCAATTCTCCGGAAGCCATGTAAAATTTACTATCAGTAGGTTCTATTGAGCTATCTTTTACTTCATTGAGTAATAATCCGTCTTTATACCATAAAGATGGGCTTAGTAAAATATAGCGGTTAAACAACTGCGGTTTGTGCAGAAAAGCGTAGGTTCCGTAAAGTCCACCGTAAGAATGACCGTATAAGGCTCGGTCATCTTCTTTAACCCGGTAGTTGCTGGCAATAAACGGAAGCAGCTCGAACATAATAAAATTGCTGAAATTATCGGCTCCACCGGTAGGATCGGGCGGCGAGCCTCTTCTCATAACTAGCTCTTTATCTACTACTGGAGTTAAATCGCGGCTTCGCAACTTATAAAAGTTATCGTAGTCTGTTCCGTAGGCAATGCCGACGACTAATATTTTCGGTATTAGTTTATCTTTTATAAGTCGCTGAACGATGTAGCTGATGCCACCAAAATTGGTTTCGGCATCAATTACGTAAAGCACTGGGTACTTTTCCTGGCTTTCGTGGTAACCCTTCGGAAACTTAATCTTGATTTTGTAAGTCTGACCATTATATTCGGAGGAAATCTCTCGAGCGATTGTATTCGGAAGAGTAACCTGCGAATTAGCGGCTAAATACTCAATCTCTGCTTTTTGCTTTTTTAAATAAGCTAGTTCATCCTGCAACTTTTCGTTTTCCTGCTGGAGGTTAGTTAGTTCTATTTTAGAGTTACTACAACTAGTAACAATAACGAGTAGTACAATTAGCGGAATTCTCACCATATGATTTTGCATAAGCCTATTACAATCAAAGTTTGGGTTAGCAGTTTTTGGGTATCTTCTAATCACGACAAAATGTTACCCACTACGTTACTATATTCTCAGCGTCTAAATGAATATTTTGCAGTCAACTACTACTATAGTGCAGTGAATAACAACCATCATGCTCTTGATCCTTACATATCGTAACAATTGTATAAAGAACCAATAGCGTAATGATAACACTGAAATCGCTGCTAAAGTCTCATGTCATCTCACTCTAATAAGATAGAAATAGGACTTTACATAAGAACTCCTCGTTTGGCTTGAATGGCGGGTGGCAAATCGGTTTCACCCAGCATTTCTCGTAAGTCAGTTTCAATAATTCGGCAGAGTGAAAGCATCGGTATGTCGTTGGCCATCCCCTGAAAAGGGTTTTCGGAGTAGTCAGCCACCACCTCCATCATCACGTAAACCCAGCCGATCAGGGCACTAATGAATACAGCAAGCCATACGGCCCAATCTACCACTGCCATCAGTTCAGGAATCATACTAAAGGGAAGCAAAATGATGAAGATACCCACAAAGTATCGGCTCATGTTGGCGTACTGCCGAGGAAAGGGAAACTTCTTAATGCGCTCATTCTTGCCTTGAAGGGTATAAAAGCTTTTCAGCAGATTCGTCATCTCCATGTGCCGGAAATCATCAATTAAGTTTTGGCTTCTAAGATCGGTTAGATTTCGGGACTGCTCATTAACAATTTGGGTCGCCGTATTTACGTGTTTTACCAAACGGTCGTACTCATCCTCCGGGAGAAATGATTTTAGTCCACTTTTAGTCACTTCATCATTCACCAATCCTACTCCAAATTTATCCTGATAAAACCGTGCACTTCGGCTCATCAAACCTCCCTGACTGATGTGCTCCCAAGGCGTGGCTACCAGCAATTGGCTGCGGTGGGCGTACAGCCAAGCAATGTGTCGGTAAATTAGTCGCTGTTTGATTTGCCGAATTTCTAGTCCGGAAAATTGCTTCTGCGTAAACTGATTGGTAATAAATCCATCTACCATCATTCCCCAGGATCGGCTATCGTTGACAATACCGCCCCATATTTTCCGAGCCTCCCACATTCGGTCGTAAGCTTGGTTATTTTTAAAGCCCACGTAAAAAGCAACGGCGGTACCGATCACTGAAACGGGTAGCCAAGGAATCTTAATCGAGATATAACCGAATTGATACAGAAAAGCGATGCTACCCATTAGGAAGAGTAACCAAAGAATGTGATGAGCCGACCATCTAATCAATCTTCTTAAACTGATGTCTTTGGTTACAATCATGGTAGAGTAGCGTTATTTGGTTTGCTGCAATTGATGAACTTGCTTCAAAAGTAGCTTTTTTGGAGTTATTGGAACTACCGACATCATAAATTTTTGAATAGAGGTAAGCCCCGCCATTACATCTAGCTTACCATCCAGCATTCCTTGGTAACCATCTTCCGCCACCTTTTTGGCATTGGCGGTGTTAGCGAATAACGCGGTTTTATCCATGCCAGAAGTAGATCCAAAGTCAGTTTCAGTAGCACCCGGCATAAGGTTAGTTATCGTCACATTGGTGTTGCTTAATTCTTCAGCCAGCGCGTTGCTCAGCGAAGTTACGTAGGCTTTAGTCGCAAAATAGACGGCTTGCAACGGCCCGGGCATCAGGCTAGCAGTAGACGAAACATTCAAAATCTTACCACTATTCCGTTGAACAAATTCGGGTAGGAACAAATGCGTTAGCTGGGTTAGAGCCAGAATATTAAGCTGAATCATTGAACCCTGTCGATCCCAGGATAACTCGTGAAATTTTCCCACTTGCCCAAAACCAGCGTTGTTTACTAAGTAATCTACTTGAAGATTTGTATTTACTACTTCATCGTATACTTCTTGAGCGGCATTTGACTGGGCTAGGTCTTTCACAATTACCTTCACCGAAACCGAATGCTGTTTTTCTAATTCTTCTTTCAAATTCTGAAGCTTGCCCTCACTACGGGCTACGATTATTAGATCGCCACCTTTCTGGGCGTGGATGTAGGCCAGTTCTTGACCAATGCCGCTACTGGCTCCGGTAATTAACGCTGTTTTTCGCATTATGAAATAGTTTATGATTTACCAATTGAAATATTAAAAACTAAAACTGATGTGCGTGATAGATTGTTGGATAGGCGAATAAAGGAATGACCGTTTGGGTTGGTATAGAAACTACGAATGTTTCTGCTGGTAATTATTTTGCTGTATTTCTTCTATTAG
>CAKZPJ010000465.1 GCA_937138955.1 uncultured Flammeovirgaceae bacterium
CGAAGCAGAATTTTATCATCCATCTTCTGCCAGCGCAGTACTTGCTGCGGACGGCTTTTCATGCCTGCGCCACCAAAGTTTAGTCCTTTCACGTGCCCGGAAATTCGGCTTACCACTAGCATTTCTTGGTCTAGTAGAGAGTCCGCTAACTCGAAATAGTATTTGCCTTTTACTTTGTGCACCGAGAATAATCCGGTATCAGTTTCGGCTTCGTCAGTAATTATCTCAGAGTACGATTTGATTGGTGAATCTTTAGGTTTCTCAGCGGCTTCTTCCTCCTTATCTTTCTTTTTCTTTTTACGTTGAGCCTGAACATCAGGAGAATAAATTAGGATAGCTGCTAGTAGTAGTCCGAGTAGTAGCCTGATCAAATTGTGCATAGTGGTAAAATTGGTGTTAGGTTTTGGGTTTCTAGGTTCACCTATACTTAACTCCTAAAATCTATATTTCCCAGCAATATACTAAGCCAAATTTGCTTTTAAAATGTGTAACTGTAGGTAATAAATACCTGCCTAGAATCTCGTTTGTAGACGAAGTACTGCCGGAACTCATCGGTCAACGCTTCGCTACCGAATTGGTAGGTATTGAAGATGTCGCGAATGCTTAGACTTAGTTGACTCTTATCGTTAAACTTCCGCTGAAAGCTCAGGTCAGCGTAGTAGCGAGCATCATCAAACCCTTGGGCTTCAGCCTCAGGAGCTTCGTAGTTACCAACCAGTTGCATATTGATGTCGGCTGGTAAAGCAAAGCTACTGGTGAACTTAGCGTTCCAGGCGAAGGCATCATTTGTAAAATCACTATCTAGGTTGGTTCCGTCAATAAGGGCGCGAAAGAAAGAGACACTTCCGTTAATATCCCACCATTCATTAATCTGACTAGTCGCAATAAACTCCAGTCCGTATACCGTTCCACTGGCTAGATTTTCGGGCCGGCGGGTAGACACTCCGTTTTCATCTACGTTTACCAGCCAATCTACCAGACCGTTAGTGTGGCGATAAAATAGGTTGGAGGTAAGATCGGTTCTAGGCAATGTCATTTTGTGCCCCAGTTCCAACGATTGAATGTATTCTGGTCGTAAAGCGGGATTACCTAAACGAACATTTAATGTGTCGGCAATATCGGGGAAAGGGTTTAATCGCCAGGAACTGGGTCGGTCAATGCGCCGACTGTAGGTAAACTTGAACGTATGTTGGTCGCTCAGCTTGTACAGTGCTTTAGCACTAGGGAAAATATCTAAGTACCGCTGATCATTTTCTTCACCGGTTGTCTCCAGTTCGGTATCTATGCGGGTGTATTCCAAACGGCTACCGGCCGAAAGCTCCCAACTACCTAAAGTTTGACTATAGATTCCGTAGGCGGCGTACACTTGTTCCCCGTACAGAAAACGATTGCTTACATTTAGATCATTGACCCACTCCTCAGTAGCGGGGTCTAAATTCTCAAAAGTAAAATCCGAATCTGATGAGCGTAAAATGGTTTTTACGCCAACTTCCAGTTTGTTATCGTTGTCAAACGGGCGAGCATAATCAAATTGACCGACGGCTACGTGCCGTTCACCATCATCAGTAGCTCGTTGGCGACTGGGTAATATTTCTGAATCGTCTAAAGAGGTAGTAGTAGCGTCCTGAGTTTCGTTACCATTGCGGTACGAGTGACTTATTGAGAACCTTAAATCTTGCCCTTTGCGCTGGTACTGACGTTGGTAAATGAGCGCATTATCAATCGCAAAATCTTCTTCAGTTTCACTGTTATCCCGAACGTTATACAGCAGTTGTTCCCCATTGGCATTAGTCAGCCGACTGGTAGTTACTTCACTATCGTTCTCACCTTCTATCTCCATCACTCCTTCGTAAGTAAGCGTACTATTTGAAAAATAATAATCAAG
Source organism: uncultured Flammeovirgaceae bacterium (assembly GCA_937138955.1). GTDB lineage: Bacteria > Bacteroidota > Bacteroidia > Cytophagales > Cyclobacteriaceae > Tunicatimonas. The sequence goes on from CAKZPJ010000465.1 coordinate 1,886, forward strand.
ACCATAGTTAATAGTATGGCTCGCCTCAAAGCGGTCAATGTCTCGTTCCTGCCTCAGCGTTTGGGGATCATCACCAAAGGTTTCCCGGATGACCGAACTACGAGCAATTCCGGGAGAGCGACGGTAACTATATCCGCCAAAAACGTTCGTCTTTTCTCCCTGCCGATTAATCCGAGCGGAAGCATTCATCCGGTAGCGGTTTCCCAGCGTAAGCTCCATTTTACCGTGCGTACCCTGCTGACTCCCTTTTTTCAACTGAATATTAATGACTCCACCGGTACCCTCAGCGTCGTACTTAGCATTAGGGTTAGTAATAATATTGATGTTTTTTATGGCACTAGCGGGTAGTTGGGCTAAATCGCTAGCAATAGACGAGTTACGCCCGTTTATTAGAATATTGGGCGAGTTACTGCCCCGAATGGTAATTCCCCCATCTTGTCCCACAATCACTGAAGGAGTATTTCGCAAGACGTCCAGTGCGCTACCGCCCAAATTAGAGAGGTTTTGCTCCGGCCGAATCACCATTCCTTCTAGCGTGGTTTCTACCGGTTTGGAAACTGACTTACCTTTCACTACTACCTCGTCCAACTCTTGTACCGAACGGTTCATCTTAATCGTACCAAGATCTACCGGCTGATTGGCCTGCAGATCTTCCATTTTATATGCTCGGTAGCCGACAAATTTGATTTCCAGATCGTACTTGCCTTCGGGAACATCCTGGAGAGTAAATTCGCCTTCGGCATTGGAAGTTGACCCCTGCAATACGCTTTCTTCATTTTCCGGATAAAGAGCAACGTTAGCAAACGAGACCGGTTCCCCGGTTTCACCATCTACTATGTTACCGCTAATCAGGTGCTGGGCTTGAACCGGAGTAATTAGTCCAAAAAGTAGTCCTATTATTAAAAATAAAAAATATCTATATGAGTACATTCTCAAATTTTGTTTAACTATCTATGAATTATATTCAACAACTATATTTACAATAGATTGCACGGACTGAATGTTTGGAATCTTGTTGGAATTAGACAGATAGTGACTTTCCATCGACGAATCCAAATAAGCGGTAGAAGTTCGCAGGTAATAAGATTGCACGAGTATTGTTAAGTAGAGCGGGGAATTGTAGTTAACTTGCTTTATATTTATCTGAAACAGCAACTTAATCTTTCCTATTGTGAACAGTTTTAATATCAATCGCCGTCGTTTTCTTCAAACGGCTTCAGCCTCACTGGCTCTTTCTACCTTCGGCCCTCAAGGACTAGAATCATTATTTCGAGATAAACCCTGGCGAGTGGGACTGATCGGTTCTGGCTGGTACGGAAAAAATGATGTATTTCGATTGATTCAGGTAGCTCCTGTAGAGGTAATATCCGTATGCGATCCTGATCAACGAATGCTCAAAGAAGCAGCCAATCTAATCAGTCAGCGACAGAAATCGGGCAACACTCCCCGTACTTATACTGACTATCGGGAAATGCTAGCTGAGAAAGATTTAGACATTGTCCTAATCGGTTCACCCGACCACTGGCATGCTTTGCAGGCCATTGATGCTATGAAGGCTGGAGCGCACGTGTATTTGCAGAAGCCTATCAGCGTAGATGTGCTAGAAGGAGAAGCTATTGTAGCTGCAGCTAAGAAATATGACAAAGTTATTCAGGTAGGTACCCAGCGCAAAAGCACTCCTCACCTGATTGATGCCAAAAAACAGGTAGTAGATGAAGGTCTACTGGGCAAAATCTCTCACGTAGAAATGTGCTGCTACTTCCATATGCGGGCCGACGGCAACCCACCGGTACAGCCGGTG